>JAACDS010000179.1 GCA_009936895.1 Pseudomonadota bacterium | reverse complement strand
ATGCATGCGTACACTTCTTGCTGCTTCTTGACCCGACTCATGCCGTCAAAATGCTCGCTGACCACTACAATCGCGGCTCGATTACCTTCAATTTCCACCGTGACCTGAGCACCGGGAATGGCGCGCTCCACTCGGTTCCTGACGTCATCTTGCATAGTCTATTTTCCACCTAATCCTGCGTCGGACATTTCCACCCTTTGGACAGCCAGCGTGAAAAATACGGTCGTTGCCCGGACGCTATCTTACGCGATATCGACACACACAACACTGCGCATGGGTAAACGGCTCCTTCGAAGCGGACAAATCATGGAACGGATGCCTTGGCTCAGGCTGGTGATGCGACTAAAGTGCTGGGTATCGATTAGTGACGAGCGACTATTGTATCGAAACTGCGGCGCCGCCGGCTTGCCTTGTAGCACAAGCGGCCTAGCACCGATCACCGGCGGGGCCTTGAGGCCCGTTAACTGCGCAGCTCAACACAAGTCTGCTCGAAAGGACGCCACAAGCTCATAACACAGGACATACCCGTATGTGGGTCAACTTACTATTGATGGCGGCCGGATTCGCGGCTCTCATTTGGAGCGCAGACAGATTTTTATCCGGGGCTGCGGCCACGGCTTCGAATTTGGGCGTTTCCAACATTTTGATTGGTTTGACCGTGGTTTCTCTTGGCACGTCAGCCCCGGAAATCGTGGTGGCCTTGATCGCGGCACTTGAGGACAATGCCATTTTGGCCGTCGGCAACGCCATCGGATCCAACATCGCCAATATTGGCCTCGTGCTCGGCATAACTGCCATCATCGCGCCCCTGCCTTTCTCGCAAAACGTGCTTCGCCGGGAGTTACCGTGGCTGCTGGGCGCCACTACTCTGGCCATCATCCTCATGTTCGACCGCGAGTTGGATCGGTTAGACGGTTTTGTTCTGCTCTGCGGACTGATGTACATACTCTGGCAGTTGTTGCGATCGGAAAAAGACACGGACCCGGCCGACAGCGCCCTGGCCAGCGAACTCGAAGAGCTTCCGCAAATGAATCAAGGCAGCGCGGTTTTTTGGTTGATCTCCGGCCTGCTCGTACTACTCGCCGCTGCGCAACTCTTAGTCTATGCCGCCACTGAGATCGCCATAGAGCTCGGTATCAGCAGTATGATCATTGGCCTGACCATTGTTGCTATTGGCACCAGTCTGCCAGAGCTTGCGGCTACCGTTGGCGCCGCCATGAAGGGTCAGCCGGACATCGCTATCGGCAACATCGTCGGCTCGAACATTTTGAACATTTTGGCGGTCCTGGCGGTTCCCGGCATCGTCAGCGCTACCGCACTGGACTTTTCAGCACTTTGGCGAGACAGCGGGATGATGCTGGCTCTCACGTTGATGCTGGCGTTGTTCGCCTATGGCTTGAACTCCCGCGCGATCATTACGCGTTTCGAAGGCATGGTCATGTTATTGGCATGGATCGGTTACAACGCATTACTGGCCCAGCAGGCATAGGAAGCGTAGCCCATGAACGACATTCAAAAACCACTGTATGACTTAGCGCGCTCCATTCGGGGCATTGTCCTCGATGTTGATGGTGTACTGACCGACGGCAAGATTGTCTATAGCTCGGATGGCAGCGAGCAAAAACATTTTCATGTCCAAGACGGCGGCAGCCTCAAGCTCTTAGCGTCCCAAGGTATAGCGCTTGCAATCATTACGGGGCGCAATTCCAACATCGTGCAGCGCCGTGCCGAAGAGCTGGGCATTTCATTTGTTCGGCAGGGAGCAGACAGCAAGGCAGAGGCACTTAACGAGCTCATTCTTGAGGGATTTCCTGCATCAGACCTTTGCGCCATCGGTGATGATATTCAGGACTTCCAGCTGTTCGAACATCCGGCAGTAACGCTCACTGCGACCGTCGCAAATGCGCACCCGGCCGTACTCGCCAGAGCCCAATTCGTCACTCAGCGCTGCGGTGGCGAAGGCGTTATCGTTGAGTTGAGCGAGCTTTTACTGCGCGCCCAAGAACTATGGAACTACGGTTAGCGCGCCCTTCGGACGTTCCGCCACAGATACTGATGCCGAAATCAACCCTGCAAGCCTCCACAACGAACGCACTGACCGAGTGGCGTGTGCCGCTTATTGGCTTGACTGGCCTGCTCTGGGTTTTTCTATTGCTTTGGCCGGACAACGAAAACGCATCCGGCACATCGACTGCCCTGACGGGCGACGGGAATAATGGACGCGATAGGTTATTCACGTCGCTCAAACCGACGAGTACCGCAACCCAAGTGACGTGGCGAGTCTTCTCAGCGGCCGGTGCCTTGAACTATGAAATCAGTGCTCAAGGATTGGAACAATTCCAATTGCTCGAGCTCATGAAGGTCGAACGGCCAGTGATCCGAATGACTACAGATCAACAGCGACCTTGGGTGATCCAAGCTGCCCAGGGCGAAATTTCTAACATCCAGGACCCAAGCGTCAATGATGCGCCTAAGGCGGACAAGCTGGATCTGCGAGGTGATGTTCAAATCACTCAAGATCAAACTGATCCGCGTCATGCGCTAGGCCTATTCACGCCTCAACTAAGCATCTTTCCGTCACAGCAGCGAGCGCTCACAAACGAGCCTGTGGTGGTTCGTCATACTCAGTTCATCACTACCAGCCACGGTCTTGACCTGAATCTAAAGACAGGCACTCTGAGCTTTGCAAAGAGCGACAACACTCGCGTCGTCAGCAAGCTTTTCCTTAACCAACAGTCAAAGGGCACGTAAGGTGATCGAGAACACAAGTTTGCGCCAATGGATTTACGCAGCAGCCTTTGCGTTTGGACTTTTGCATGGGATCAGCGCCACAGCAGAGGAATCTGCTGCCGATCAAAATGACGGACTCACCATCGAAGGTGATAGCGCGGTTTTTCTCCAAGCTCAAAACAGCATTGAATATTCAGGCAATGTCGTTGCTTTCATGAACGGCATGCGCATCAACGGAGACCGCGTGCTTGTGCAAATGAGCGACGATCGCGTCGAGCGAATTACAACCAGCGGCCAACCGGCCAGTTTTTGGCAAGAGCAATCTGGCTCCACTGAAGACACTACCGCCAGGGCGGAGACGATCGTTTACCTGCCAAGCTCCGGACTGCTAGAGCTGGTCGGGGGTGCGTCGTTGATTCAGGCAGGCAATGAAGTCCGTAGCGCGTTGATCCGATACAACCTCATCGAAAGACAACTGGACGCCCGAGGCGATAAAGAAACCTCTGAGCGAGTGAGAATGCAGCTCAGCATTCCAGCAAGCGCTACAGACACGAATCCGTCAGCGCCATGACACTAAAAGCCCAGTCGTTACGAAAGCGTTATGCGCAAAAAACCGTTATTGAGGACGTTTCGCTCCGTGTTGACCGAGGCGAAATCGTCGGGCTACTCGGCCCCAATGGCGCGGGCAAAACCACCTGCTTTTATGCAATCGTCGGCCTAATCAAAGCGGATGCCGGACAGGTCTGGCTCGATGACCAAGAGCTCACCCTCGCGCCGATGCACGAACGGGCGGCACAAGGTCTTGGCTATCTGCCTCAAGAAGCCAGTGTGTTTCGAACCCTGACCGCTGAAGCCAATATTATGGCCATGCTCGAACTCAACCGCGCTCTTGATATCCAGGCAAGACAACGCCGCCTGGAATCGTTGCTGCAAGAATTTGGACTGGAGCACGTGCGAACGAGCTTAGGACAGAGCTTGAGCGGAGGTGAGCGCCGACGCTTGGAAATCGCTCGGGCACTGGCGACGGATCCTAAATTCATCCTTCTCGACGAGCCCTTCGCGGGCGTTGATCCCATTTCTGTTGCTGATATCAAGACCGAAATTATTGGATTGGCCGCACGTAACATCGGCATTCTCATTACGGACCACAATGTCCGGGAAACACTGGATATCTGTCATCGTGCTTACGTTGTTCATCAAGGACAGGTGATATCAAGCGGCCTGCCAACAGACATTCTGGAAAATGCGACCGTACAAAATGTTTATCTTGGCAAGGAATTTGCTTAACCTCATCCGCAAGCCGAGATATCGTTGTTAAAACAAATCGCTGGAGCGTTCATCGCATCGGTCCATCCTTACCGACT
>JAACDS010000178.1 GCA_009936895.1 Pseudomonadota bacterium | reverse complement strand
TTCGCATCGCGCAACCGATCACTGTGAGCTGCCTGTCCGTAGCGGTATGTGCCCCGAAATATCTCACCCATCTGAGCGTTCATGTCCTTAAACGAAATCAGGTCTTGCAGCTCCTTTGCGCCTTCGGGCAGCTCGTAGTACGACGCCGTACTGCCATCACTGAATATCATGGTCTGGTCTGAACTCAACACAACGGCTTTGGATTCTTCCTCCGTAACCCTTGCCGTTGGAGCCAATGGAAACTCCTTTTCAAACTCATCGTCTGCCATGGCAGGCGCTTCCCTCCATCGGCTCCAATTCACAACTTCAGGCTGTGCCTGTGGTTTCTTAACGTCTGAGCTTGCCTTCGGCTTCTCTTTACCGAATTCTTCCTTGATGCTCCACGCTTTGCCGTAGCTGCACCCCGCCCAGTCAGCCGCCTGCCTCGCTGTCGCTTCGGGATTCTTCTTAAAATACTTACGCAGCTTTGCTGCTTTTGTTCCATTATCCATGTCGCCCCCTAAAACGGAATATCGTCTTCAAAATCATCGTCTGCCACGGCAGGCGCTTCTTCTTGCTTCGGCTCTTCCGCAACTGGTGCAGGCTTATTGCCACCCTTGGCCATCGCTGCTTGCAGCTCAAAGCATGGGTCTACCTTATCCTTGCCCGGCTCGTCGCACCCACCGATCTGCCACTGCATGAAGCGAGGCAGTTCCTCAAAGATGTCGCAGGCTTTCTTGCTCGCATCATCAGATTCGCCAGAAAACTCTTTGCAATAATCTTCGAGGTCGAAGACCACCTGCTCATTTACCGTTGCGGCTTTCTTCGCACCACCGTCAGCGCAAAAGACCCCAACCACCTTGGCGTTACCGCCACTGGTCAAGCCAACATCGACCTTGCAGGTCGTGCCCAAGATTTTAGTGAGGTCAAACGACTTCAGCTCGTCTTCGGTAAATGCTTTGTTGCGCCAAGCCTGCAAGTGCTGACGCAGCTTGGCCCGTTCATTGAGTGACAGCGTGTACTGGCAATTGATCGACATGGGCCGGTCATCGGCCATACGCAGCTCTGGCAGTTCCCAAAAGATGAATACGTTGTGACGCTTATTCACTTCGCCTTGGTATTCGTTCATAGTCGTGCCAGCGTCAACCAGCTTGTAACAAACAGCGTTGTGGGTTCCTGTGGGTACTTGCTCGTAGTCTCCACCGCCACCACCTGATGCTATGATTCCCATCGCGTTTTCCTTGTTTAATTGCAAAAAGGTGTACTATTATGCACATCTTGGAAAACGTGATGCAAGGAAAAATTACATGGGATTGAAAATAACCGACGGCAACAGCAAGGATTTCAGCAGGCCATTGAGCGGAGATATCCGCGCTGACTTTGAGTCTTTCTTAGCCGAGAACGGTATGACGCCAGACAGGGATCTGGTGGTCGGTGGGGACATCGGCAGGGCTTATATGGACGTGGGCGGCAAGCAGAAGCTGGTCGGTTGGTATCAGGTTTGGCTGGATCAAGAAGTGCCCTTTGGTCGGTGCGGTGATCGCACGATCAGTAATAACGAACCGATAGCGAAGTGGAAGCCCGAAAACTCAGAGCGTCACCAGATGACCCCAGAGCAGCGGGAGCAAATCAAACGGCTCAGCGAGCAGGCTGCGAAAGAAAAAGAAGAGCGCCAAGCAAGGGCGGCAAAGCGAGCCAAAGAGCTGTGGGACACTTACCCAGAAGCCACAGACGATAACCCATATCTACAGCGCAAGGGCGTGACCAACCACGGTTTACGGCAGGATGGCGATAGATTGGTCATCCCAGTGCTCGATGCCAAGCTAAAGATAGTAGGACTCCAGTATATTGATGACGCAGGCGGGAAGAAGTTTTTACCCGGCACAAAGAAGAAGGGGTCATTCTTCGTCATAGATCCCGACTCGATGCGTCAGGCCCACACCATCAACTATGTCGAGGGCTACGCAACAGGGGCCAGTTACTTTGCCGATCTGGGTCAACCAGTCGTGGTTTGTTTCGATGCGTTCAACCTATCCCCAGTCGCTGAGACGATCAGCGGTTACTTTCCACAAGCCAAGCACGTCTTCATTGCCGACTTTGATGACTCGAAGACGGGTGAGCAGGAGGCGATTAAAGCCGCGCAGGTGGTGCAGCGTATCGGTGCTCAGGCCGAGGTGTTGATGCCGCAGAGCAAGGGCGACTACAACGACCACGCCATCGAAGGTGAGTTAATGCCTGAGTTGAACCATGTGGAGGTGCCAGTCGAATACGACTGGAACAAAACGGAAAAGGGACGGCTGCTGAACACGAAGGACAACGTGCGCGGTGTCCTGACGGTGAACCAGATCGATGTGCGCTACAACGTCATCAAGAAGAATATGGAAACGATCATACCGCACACCAAGTTCATCGCTGATATGAAGGATGAGAGTGCGCTGATTGAGATCGAGGATCGCTGCATACAAATCGGTGTGCCACATCAAAAAGTGC
>JAACDS010000177.1 GCA_009936895.1 Pseudomonadota bacterium | reverse complement strand
CGCCCGTGTATGCGCGGACGGTATGACTGCGTATCACAAAACCACTGCGCAGCTTGCCTTCGAGGGTTGAGAGCATGGCCTGCATGACTCGAGGAATGCCTGCCATGACGTAAACGTTCTCCTTAACGAACCCTTGCGGCCCGCCGCTGGGATTCTCGATCAGCGATGCGCCTTCGGGGACCCGTGCCATTAATAGACGCGAAGCCATGATGTCTTCGGGCGCTGGACGCCGGCGAATGCGCTCGGCGATTTCCGGGTGCTGAATAACGGGTACAGCGAACGCTTTGGCAATACATACCGCTGTAATGTCGTCGTGGGTTGGGCCAATGCCGCCGGTAGTGAACACGTAGTCGTAGGCTGCTCGCACCTCGTTTATGGTCGTAACGATGATCGCTTCGTCGTCTGGGATCACCCGTGCATGGTGAACTTGAATGCCCCAGCCACCCAAGGTGGTGGCGATATGGTTCAAGTTTATGTCCTGAGTGCGGCCTGAGAGAATCTCGTTTCCGATGACGATGACGCATGCTGTGACGGCTGGTTTCATGGCGTTTCTTCTCAATTGGGCAAACTGCGATCTTAGCAGATGCGGCGGTAAATCAGGTGGAGAAGGGTGGCAATTAGCGGTTTTTGAATTCTGGTGAGCGTTTGCTGGCAAACGCCTTACGCCCTTCACGGTAGTCCTCACTGTTGAAGCAGTCATCGACCATGGCTCTAACCGCCTCAACTTCATCATCGCGGCTATCCCGTTCCCAGGCATTGACCGCCGCCTTGGCCGCTTTCACGGTCAGCGGCGCGTTGTTGGCGATGGTCTTAGCGTAATCGATACACGCGCTTTCGATGGCGCCTCGCTCGTGAATAAAGTTAATCAGGCCCATCTCGAAGGCTTCGCTGGCGGGCATGAACCGAGCGGAAAACATGATGTCTCGAGCTCGGCTTGGGCCGACCAAACGAGCGAGTTTGGCCAGACCTTCGTATTCGTAACCGAGACCCAGCTTCGCTGCGGGTATGCCAAAACGTGAGTCCGGCGTGGCGAAACGGACGTCGGCCGATAGTGCGGTTGCCAACCCACCGCCGATGCAATACCCCTCGATCAGGCCAATCAGCGGCTTCTCGATTTTTGCCAGCCAATGGGTCGCCCGCCCTGCGATCACCCCGTAGCTTGCGCGCTGTTCTGCATTTGCTCGTGATTTATCAAATTCCGAAATGTCGGCGCCGGATACGAAGGACTTACCTCCCGCGCCACGCATGACAATGACGCGCACATCGTCGTTGCTGGCGAAGTGCTCCAAGATATCGCCGATGCCCTCCCACATTTCCAGCGATAGGGCGTTGTGACGCGCAGGATTGTTGAACACCATCCAGCCGAGGCCAGCTTCGATTTTGGCTTGCATGCGGTCGGTTTGAAGGGTCAGCTCGTGTTCAGATGCCATGGATTCCTCTGCTCTCGGTGGTAACGTGTGAGTCATCTATACTGCAGATCGTTTGATCGGACAAATAGGGGGACCAATGGATTTTTCACTCACCGAAGAACAAGACCTGATTCGCGATGCCGTCAGCAAGGTGTGCGAGAATTTCTCTGATGAATATTGGGCGCAAAAGGACGCGGATCACGAATTTCCTTGGGACTTCTACAACACCATGTCGGAAGCCGGTTGGATCGGTATTGCGATACCCGAAGCGTATGGCGGAAGCGGCCGCGGCATCACTGAAGCCAGTATTGTTCTGGAAGAGGTTGCTGCCTCTGGTGCAGCGATGAACGGGGCAACTCCACTGCACCTGTCTATGTTTGGCATGGAACCTGTCGTCAAATACGGCTCTGAGGAAATGAAGCAGAAATATCTGCCCGCGGTTGCTCGGGGCGAGCTGCATGTGGCTTTCGGAGTAACCGAGCCGGATGCGGGTACGGATACCACATCGATCAAAACCGCCGCGCGCAAAGAGGGCGATCACTACATCGTGCGGGGGCGTAAGGTTTGGACAACTAAGGCGTTGCAGTCCGAACGGGTTTTGCTGCTGACCCGCACCACGCCCCGTGACGAAGTGGAGCGTCGCACCGATGGCATGACCTTGCTGCTCGCGGAATTACAGCGGGACGAAGTCACCATTTCACCCATCGACAAGGT
>JAACDS010000176.1 GCA_009936895.1 Pseudomonadota bacterium | reverse complement strand
CTACCGCCATGGCCTGGGCCCAAGAAGTGGCGGATAACGCGCCAATCGCGGTGCAGACCACCAAGCGTATGATGCGCATGGGCTTAGAAGAGTCTTACGACACCGCCGTAGACCACCTCATGGTGCACCTTGCCGGCATGTTTGCCAGCGAGGACTTTGAGGAGGGATTGAAGGCATTTCTGGAAAAACGAAAGCCCAACTTTACCGGTCGCTAATCCGCCAATCCAGCGCAAGCCTTGCTTCCCTAGGCTAGCGCTTGGCGTCATCCCGAATCACCTGTGCGCCGGCTGGATCCACCAGTCTACCATGCACGATTTGGTTGTTCGCATGACCCAGTTGTTGCAGCGACATCGCACCCTGCAGCGCGGTCCAAAAGCCTTGGGCATCCTGGGCCTGATTGACGCTCTGCTTAGCTAAACGCAGCCCCATACTGGGCCGACTGGCGATCCGTTCTGCCATCGTTTGAGTAAAGTCGTGCAAGTCGTCTGCCGCAACAACATGGTTCACCATGCCCAACGCTTTGGCTTCCTCTGCACTTATCTTGTCGCCTGTAAAAAGCAGCTCCTTGGCTTTTCGCGGCCCCATCTCCCAAGGATGGGCAAAATATTCGACGCCATTAACGCCAAAGGCGACCACTGGATCGGAAAACGTTGCGTCGTCTGAGGCGATGATCAAATCACAAACCCAAATCAACATCAGCCCGCCGGCAATTACCTTACCGTGCACCTGAGCAATCGTTGGTTTGGGCAAATTGCGCCAGCGCCAGCAAAGCCCCAGATAAATCTCTTCTTCTTGGGCTTGGTAGCCCTCTGCGCCGGGTTTGTCAAAACCACCCCAGTTGGACACCGGCTGGAAATCTGCCATGGAGGTTTGATCCGCCAAATCGTGTCCAGACGAAAAATGCGGGCCATTGGCGTTCAGGACAATGACTTTCACGTTGTCATCCTGTGCTGCCAGATCAAAAGCATCATTCAGCTCATACAGCATGGTCTTGTCTTGGGCATTGCGGACCTCAACGCGGTTCAATGTGATTCGGGCAACCTGATCGGTCACTTCATAGTCAATGGTCAAAAACTCTGACATCCCTCTCTCCTCGGAATACAATTACGCCCATAGTAGCAAGCGCGGGAATACCTGCCATGCGCAAACAAACAATGCCGCCCGCAGAGCATTTTTTACTAGGGTAACCCGGTGCAAGAAACACCCAATTCAGAGTTATTTAATCCGCAGACAGACACGCCGTTTAAGCGCTTAACCGGCGCGAATCTTGGCTGGCGATGGATGGCCGTCGCTCTGATCTTCGTGTTGGGCTTGGTGGCCTTCGCCAACGGCGTCGCTCTGAGCGCGCGCCCGGACGTCACTCAGGCCACGATGCTTGAGCAGACGTACTACATCTTGGGCCTCTTTGTGGTTGGAGGACTGGACCTTGGCATGCCTGAGGGCGGACCAATGTGGGCGCAAACGCTGCTCTGGATAGCGTTCTTTGGCGCACCCCTGCTCACCGCCTCTGCGGTGGTCGAAGCAGTTCTGCGTATGCTCAATCCTCAGCAATGGCTTCTGCGAAACCTCCAAGATCACGTAGTCATTTTCGGCTCGGGTGAGCTGACGATCAGTTATCTGCGTCTGTTACGCCGCGAAAACCCTAACTGTCGGGTCGTCGTCGTTGACACTGAGTTCGAATCCATACGCGAACAAGAACTGCAGCAAAAATACGGTGTGGCCACAGTGGTGGGCGATTTGACCCTCGGCTTTTTGCGCAAACAGCTGAAACTCAAGCACGCCAAACGTGTCTTGCTGCTGGGTAACAACGACTTCCAAGCCTTTGAAGCCGCCACCCGGGTGCTGGAATCTGCGCCAAACCTCAAGTTCCGAGTGGTCATCCACTGTCAAAATCTGCGCTTCATGCGCACCTTGCTGAAAACCTCTCTGGGACGTCACTGCGTTATTTTTAACCGCTACAACATGGCGGGCATGGCCTTCGTGCGGCGCAACCTGCGGCAGCAGTTCGCCCGCACCGAGGGGCTGGACAATGTCGTCATCGCGGGTTTTGGACGCTTTGGTCAATCCGTAGTCGAACAGCTCAGGCGTACTCAAGAGCGCGAACTGGACCACGTCGTCATCATCGATCAGGACGCTGAACGCCGCATGATGGTGGTCGAGGAACAACAGCAGTTACGGTCGAACTACGAGCGATCGGTCATGCGGGGCGACATTCCGAATCCTGAAGTATGGCGACGTGTGGCCGCCAAGGTCGATCTGGAAAACGAGAACACAGTATTTATTCTCGGCACCGGTAGTGGTCGCGACAATCTGCGCACAGCGCTGTGGCTAAAACAGAAGTACCCTCAATCTCATGTCTTCGCGCGATCTAACGGCGACTCGCGCTTCGCCAGTTCTGTCGGTGAGGAAAAAGGCATCAACGCCTTCAGTATTAACGGCCTGTTGGAAGGCATGATTCCCGTGCGCTGGACCCGATAACACTCAGGCCATCGGCTACCAGCCACATTGCCGGCCTGCATTTTGCTCGTTGAGCCAGGTCATGAGCGGCTGAAAATAATCAATGATCGCGTCTGCATCCATACGTCGTTGCCCGGTGAGCGCCTCCATGGCTTCGGGCCAAGGCTTGCTCGCCCCCATGGCCAGCATGGCACCCAGAGCGTCCCCAGCCGCCTCGCTGTTGTAAATCGAGCAATTGTGCAGCGGACCCTCATAACCGGCCGCGTCACACAGTGCCCGATGAAACTGAAACTGCATCACATGGGAGAGGAAGTAACGGGTATAGGGCGTGTTACCGGGAATGTGGTACTTGGCACCGGGATCAAAATCGTCTTCAGTACGCTCAACGGCGGACTCGATACCTTGATAGGACTCTCGAAGAGCCCACCAACCGCTATTGTACTGTTCGGGCCCAATTTCGCCTGAGAACACTTTCCAGCGCCACTCGTCGATTAGTTTGCCAAAGGGCAGAAAGGCGATTTTATCCAAGGCCAGCTTCATCTGTTGATTGATCACTGCCTCGTCGCTGACGGCTACGCTGTCAACCAAGCCCTTTGCCTTCAGATAGTCCGGTGTCATTGATAGCACAATGGTGTCGCCAATAGCCTCATGAAAACCGTCGTGTGCGCCACCCTTGAAAACTGGCCGGACATTTTTGTACATCAGGTAGTAATAAATATGACCCAACTCGTGATGCAGCGTCGCCAGTTGTTCTTCATTCGCCTCGACGCATTGCTTAATACGGGGGTCATTGCCGTTGTCTAGATCCCACGCACTGGCATGACATACCGCGTCGTGATCGGTGGGCGCCACCAGCATGGAGTTCTGCCAAAACTCTGCGGCAGTTCGGGCAGGCCCAATGACGTAAAAAACGCTTCCGCGGTTTCGGTCATACGCACGGCGTCATACTCCTGCGCTTTAAGCGCAGCGGTCACATCTAAAGGCGCGACGCCAGGATAGGGCTCAAGCAGATCGTAGATATTCGACCAAGACTGAGCCCACATATTGCCCAGCAAATGCGCTGGAATCGGCCCTTCGCGGGAGACTCGATCCTCGCCGTAATGTCCGGCCAAGGTATCGCGTACATGACAGTGCAGGGCCTCGTACAATGGCTCCACCTGCCCCCAGAGACGCTGGGTTTCCGCCTCAAATTCCGCAGTCGA
Source organism: Pseudomonadota bacterium (assembly GCA_009936895.1). Taxonomy (GTDB): domain Bacteria; phylum Pseudomonadota; class Gammaproteobacteria; order Pseudomonadales; family Azotimanducaceae; genus UBA4421. The sequence continues at coordinate 13,563 of JAACDS010000176.1, read as the reverse complement.
TAGATCGTAGCCGCCTTTCCACTGTTCGCCTAAGTTGGCAAAGCCCAGTTCCCGAGCGCCTTGATTCACCAACTCGACAAAGCGCTGGTACATGGGCCGCATCGAAGGGGAGACTCCGCGCCACGCCTGCCATGCCTCAAGCTGTTCGTCGTAATCTCGAGAAGCCGCCAGTATGTTTTCCAGTTCGGGTAGCGTTTTACAGTTGTCGCCGTTGTCATCACAGGCCTTACCCGCACCGTATAAGCCTTCCAGATCGGTAGCCAGCTGGGCCAGCTCAGCACGCAGCGCCGGATCGTTGGGGGCCGGCATGGAAGAGCCGCGCAGAATAAGCTCAATCGCTCTGGCACTTTCTGGATCGGTGGGGACATCTTTTAGCGCCTTGGCCTGGGCAATCAGCGCACTATCGAATGCAAGGGATCGCTCGCTGGCCCGCGCGGCCAGCTCACCGGTATCCGGCGTGATGTAGGTTGCGCGCAGCCAGAACGCGAGACCCACTTCTTTATTGAGCGCTAACATTTCCTGCTCACTGCGAGCCAAAAATTCAGCTGGCGTTTCTGACGCGGCCGAATTGTCCATGTCGGTCTGAAAATCTTTCGCTGGCGAACTGCAAGCGGCCAGAAATAGGGCGAATACCAGTGGTAACCGTGATTTCACCTCAACCCCCAATCGTCATTAAACAGCCTCGAAGATACGGCAAGACACCTACCGACCCAAGCGCATCTATGTGAAGAGTCTGGCAAACTGTGTTATCGGCTTTTTGAGGGGATTCTATGCCAACGTTATCAGTACTCGATCTGTCGCCCATCTGCGAAGGCGGCGACGCGACTCAGGCGCTCAACAATTCACGGGCACTGGCCCAGCATTGTGAAGGCGCCGGCTACCACCGCTACTGGGTCGCCGAACACCACAACATGCGGGGCATTGCCAGCGCAGCTACCTCCGTGGTCATTGGCCATATCGCCGCTGGTACGAAATCCATACGGGTCGGGTCTGGCGGCATTATGCTGCCCAATCATTCACCGCTCATGGTGGCCGAACAGTTCGGTACCCTAGAGGCGCTGCAGCCAGGGCGTATCGATTTAGGCTTGGGCCGGGCCCCGGGCACCGATGGCATCACTGCCCACGCGCTCCGACGCACGCTGCACAGCGACCCGAACCAGTTCCCCCAAGATGTGATTGAGCTCAAGGGTTATCTCGGCACCACGTGCCAGCCTCAACAGCGAGTAACCGCCGTACCCGGTTTTGGCTCGGAGGTTCCTTTGTACATTTTGGGCTCCAGTTTATTCGGCGCTCAACTCGCGGCCATCCTAGGTCTACCCTTCGCCTTTGCCTCGCATTTCGCGCCGGATGCCATGATGCGTGCGATTACGCTGTATCGACAGGAATTTGAACCCTCAGAACAACTCGATAAGCCGCATGTCATCTTGGGCTACAACATCTGCGCCGCCGACACCGAAGAAGAAGCCCTACTGCTACGCTCATCCGGACTTCAGGCTTTTTTAAATTTGCGTCAGGGTAATCCTGGGCCTCTACCGAAGCCTGACCCGATTTTTGAAGCCAACTTAAGTGATACCGACCGTGCCATGCTGCAACACGTCAGTTCGGCCTCTGCCGTCGGCACGAAGGATTCTGTCCGTGGTCAGGTACAAGCGTTTTTAGACCAGACTCAGGCTGACGAACTGATCATCGTGTCGCAGATACACGATCACGACGCACGCTGCAAAAGCTACGATATTGCCTTTGACGCTTGTGCGGGCCTTTAAAGCCTGCGCGGGCCTTTGACCCGCGCGGTCTGATGACGAGCACTCCAGCTAGGAGGCTCGTCCAAGGGGCCTGACTTACAGGCTTGGATTCACCAAGTACTTCTTGCCCGTTGCTTGCAGCGCATAGGCCTTCAGTACATCGAGATCTAACGCCTGATTGAGCGATATTTCTTGCGCATAGCTGCTGGCAAAGGAGGTCTTAATTTCGTCGGCCACTCGCTGACGCAGCTCGGCGGCACGTTCCCGACCGATTTTCTGCAAAAATGGCGTGAGCAACCAACCACCAACGCCCCACTGCAAACCGTAGCTGCGAGTCAGCGTGGTTGGACGCCGCTCCAAACCGCCATAAATGTAAACCTGCTTTTCTTGCGAAGATCCGTAACGGCTGTACTCCGTTGCTGTCTCGTTCGCTGCAGCTTCCATGGCAACCAAGATCTGATTTGCCAACTCACCGCCGCCGGTGGCATCAAACGCTAGGTAGGCGCCGGTGGCGACGATGGCATTTTTCAGGTCTTCGGTAAACGAAGGCAGGCTGGAATCACACACGTGACTGGCACCGATGTCGCGCAACAGTTGCGCTTGTTCTGGTTTGCGCACGATGTTGACCAGATCAACACCATCGGCGATACAAATTTTCTGCAGCATTTGCCCGAGGTTCGAGGCGGCCGCAGTATGAATCAGGGCGCTGAAGCCTTCGCGACGCATGGTTTCAACCATGCCCAAGGACGTCAGCGGATTCACGAAGCAGGAGGCACTCTCACGAGGCGTCACGCCTTCGTGCATCACCAGACACTGGCTAGTGTGTAGGGTGCGGTACTCTGAGTACATGGCACCGCCCAAAACACCAACGGTTTTGCCCAGCAGAGCCTGAGCTTCGGCACTGCTGCCCGCTGCAACCACAACACCGGAACCTTCGTTGCCCACGGGCATGGCTTCGTCGAACCGGGCTTTCAGCATCGGCAGTACGTTCGCGGGCACATCGGCTTCCACACGATTTTCGCCAACGGTCTGGGCGTTGGGAATATCAGCCATTCCCAATAGCAGGCCTAAGTCCGATGGATTAATGGGCGACGCCTCAATGCGTACGACCACTTCCGCATCACCAGGGGCTACGACTGGTGTATCTCCAATGGTCAACTGCAGTTTGCCGCCGGATGTCACGCAGGACAAAAGCTGACGACTGTTCGTGGGTAAATCGCTCATGGGTTCTCTCCGTTAAATTGGCGGCAGAGAATATCATCTCTCAACCCGCAACGACTCGGATTGCACGTATTGTTCTGCGCGCTGCCTGCGCGCCGACTCATCACTACTTGTGTCTGTCTCAAGACAGCACATAAACTGGGCATTGTGGAAGCCCTCAACATCAACGACATCAAAGGTTTGTTTCGCCAATCCAGCAGTGCTGAGCTTGCGCTACCAGACTTGGCGCCCATTGACTGGGGCATTCTCGACTACCTCGGCTGGATCCACCCGTCGGGTTCTACCGCCTTTGTCGTTATGCCGGTTGAAGACGAACTCCGAAGTTTGCGGCTACGCCGGGTGCTGAATGCCGGTGCGAGACCACGAACCCGCATGTGCTCTTGGTGTCATCATGTCTACCGCAGCCGAGGAACCGCCCTGTTCAGCGTTTACGTGTCTGGCTCTGACGGTCGGCGCAGCATTGGCAACCACATCTGCCGAAATCTCGACTGCAGCCTACGTATCCGCAATCTGGCCTCTGATCCACCCACCTATCTGCCGGAAACCTTGCACATCGAATCGAAAATCAGACGCCTGGAAAATTCGGTTCTCACCTTTATGTCACGGGCCAACGTACTGGCCTGAAAGTACTCCGAGCGCCAGATCAAGCTGTTCTCGACATTTCATCGACCACGATAGAAATACGCGTTCATTCGCGATGCAACGCGTCCCCGTTGGCAGCAGAGTGTCAACCCAGCATAATAGCGCGCTGTTGGTGCGCGCAGTCGTGCACACAAATTTATCAATAAGCGAAGAGAGCATTATGGAATTAGACACGTTCCGCGAAGAAACCAGAGACTGGCTGGAATCCAACTGCCCCCAAGAAATGCGATTGGGCGCCATTCACTTTGAGGATGCCTATGAGCTCTATCGCACCGACGCTGCAATCGAATGGCGCGACCGCGCCCTGACTCGCGGCTGGACTGCCCCGACGTGGCCTACCGAATACGGCGGTGGTGGCTTGGATGCGTCCCATCAGAAAGTGCTTGCGGAAGAAATGGCTCGCATTAAGGCACTGCCTGCCGCCACCGGCATGGGTTTGGCGATGATCGGACCGACCATCTTGGAAATGGGTACCGACGAACAGCGCCAGCGACATATCCCTAAAATCATTTCCGGCGAAGCCCAATGGTGTCAGGGGTATTCTGAGCCCGGTGCCGGCTCCGACCTTGCTGGCCTGCAGACCAAGGCCGTGCTGGACGGTGATCAGTTCATCATTAACGGTCAAAAAATCTGGACCAGTGGCGCGCAGTACGCGAACTGGATGTTCGCTCTGGTTCGCACCGATCCCCAAGCGCCTAAGCACGAGGGCATCAGCTTTGTCGTGCTTTCCATGGATCAGCCAGGCGTAACCGTTAAGCCGATCAAGCTGATTTCTGGCAGCTCACCTTTCTGCGAGACCTTTTTCGACAACGCCGTGGCGAAACGCGAAGACCTCATCGGCGAGCTAAACAAAGGCTGGAGTGTGGGCAAGCGCCTGCTGCAGTACGAACGCAATGCCACCACTCGCGCTAAGCCAAAGAAAAAAGAAGGTGAAGCCAAGCCCAAGCTGAACGTTTATGCCAATACTGCGAAACAGTATTTGGGCGAAGACGCCAGCGGTCGCATCGCTGACGCGGACTTGCGCAGCGACGTTCTGACTCAGGTCATGAACGAACGTGCTTTGTCGTTAACCACTACCCGTGTTGTTGAAGAAAGTCGTTCAGCTGGAGCACCCGGAGCGGCAACGTCGATCTTCAAGATGGTCGGATCATCGTTGACCAAGTCCGGTTCAGAACTGAAGTCTCGCCTGCGCGGCACCTCGGGTCTGGTTTGGGAAAGTAACGAATTTTCCAATGACGAACTGGAGTCTACACGCGGGTGGCTGCGCGATCGCGCGGTCACCATTTACGGTGGCACCAATGAAGTACAGCAAAACATCATTGCCAAACGCGTATTGGGCCTGCCTGACTAAGGCTCTGATCCGCTGTCGAACGCGACCGAGCCACCAATCAGGGTGGCTCTTACCATCGCACGCTCTGCCTTGTCCCGAACCTCAGACCATTTCCCCTGCAAAATGCACAAATCCGCGGGCGTGCCGGCCACTACCTGATTTGCCTCGGCGAAGGATACCTGTCGATGCAGCGCCGATGTTGGCGTGAGGTAGCCAGCCAGGGCTTGTTCGGCACTGACTCGCTCTGCGGGGCCCACCGCAATACCTTTGAGGGTCTGTCGGTTCGCAGCCGTCGAGATAACCTGCCAAGGGCTCACCGGACCATAGGGCGCATCGCTACTGGCAATCACGGGTACGCCAAGATCTTGCAGGCCGCGAAACCGATACAAATCCGACAGTTCGGAACCCGTGAGATCTGCAAGATAGCGATCACCCTTGGTGTATATAAAACCGGGCTGGGTTATGACTGGCATACCCAGACTTGCCAGTCTTAGAGCCATTTCATCGTTCACCACCGAGCCGTGCTCAATGCGATCAAAGCCCGCTTCAGGATTCGCCGCATCAGCGAGAGCGGCCAAGGCAAACACCAACTCCAAGTGACTCACACAGTGAAAGGCAACGTTTCGACCCTTTGTTCTGGCCGCGTTTATCCGCTGCACTAAATCATCTAACGGCGGAAGTTGGTCTGCGTCCAACAGAATTTTCAGATAACCGCTGTCCAGCGAGTCGTCGCCCATCAGCTCCACTCGCTGCAGGATCTCACCCGTTCGGCGCAGGCGGTCAAAATCCTTCTGACTTTGCTGATTGTTGTGCGCAGAGGTATCGGTGACACCCACAATGCCCAGTTGCGCGAGCATGCGGGACAAATCCTGCACGTCGGGTTGCACCCCACCCCCGGTGGCTTCCAGTCGCTGGGCGATCAGTGCGTCGTTGCGGACGATGCGACCGTTTAACCGTCCCTGAGAGTCACGTTCAACACCCGCGATCTGATCCGAAGCGTTTAGCTGCAACAACTCAAGACCCAAGGTGTTACACACCCACAACTTACCGCTGCGGTGCTGGATACGCACTGGCCGATCACGACACAGCGCATCCAGCGCCCAGCGGTCCAGCTCACCCAGCTGTTGTTCGTGATACGCCACGCCGCGAATCCAATCGCTGCCCGTTGCGCTGGCCAGTCGCTGGGCCAATCGGTCGCGACAGTCCGCTACCGTCCCGGAACCAACGTCACAATCCAAGGAACCGTAGGCTGCCGCAGCCGCAAACACGTGAATGTGGTGATCGTGCAAACCCGGCAGGACTTCCCCACCCCCGGCATCCAGCACCGATTCGCCAGGTGCAGGGGTTAGATGCGGCCCAATCTCTTGGATCGCGTCACTCACTCGCAGATCAACAGAGCCGCCGTTGAGCCAGGCGTTTTTGATCAGCACGATGTCGCAGCCGATAAGGGACAAACAATGTCTTGTCCTGCGGCCAATATCTTTTGCTGACAACGGCGAGCGATGCTCGCCATGGACACATCCAATAAGCCGCTGCGCCCTTGGGCAAGACTCTCAACAACAGCGAGCGCCCCGTAGACGCCGGTCAGCGGATCGGCAATGGCATCGCCAACGAACTGAGGGTGACCACGTTCGTCCCAGTGCAGCAGACCTGCACTGACGGCCACATCATCGCCAAAACCCACCCACTGTTCTGCCGGTGGCTTGCGTCCATAGGCCGTGATCGAGAGCCAAATCTGGGGATTGTTGATTTTCAAGGATTCCCGATCCAAACCCAGCTGACGCAAGGCTCGTGGCCGGGACGCTTCAATCACTACGTCGGCGCTGGCCAACAAACGAGCCAACTGCTGGCGCTGAGCAGGATCATCAAAGTCCAGCACTAGGTGCTCGTGGCCGGCACGCAGTTGCTGGTAAAGCACCGGATTGCCCTGTCGGGAACCGTCTGGGCGCTGAACGCTGGAAACACTGGTGACTTCGGCACCGCACCGGTGCAGCAAATGCGCGCACAGCGGACCCGCCCATAGGGCAGACAGATCGACCACCTTGGCACCGCGCAGTGATCGTCCTGCTGTATTCAAATCATCGGGGCTCATCATCGACGCCGGGCGTTCCGCTTCATCGGCATCAGAACCGCCTGTATCGACAAAGGCCAGCGGCAGACCCATTTCTCGCCCTCGATCGAGCAGGTCTCTGCCGCTGCGCGGCACCAGTACCGTTCTCAACGCTGCCCAGTTGGTGAGGCGTGCATCGGTTTCCAGCCAAGCATTCAACAGCGTCCAGTCGCTGTCCCGAGCGAGATTCACCGCGAGCCAGCCAGCCTCGCAGGCCATCAGGTGACAGCTTCGGTTGGCAGACCATTGGCCTGCTGGGGCGATACCCAGTTCTGTTGCTCTGGCTTTTAGCACCCAATCAGCACTTGGCAGACTGGCGTCGGGGTAGCCTCGGGCAATGCCCAAAACAGCCTGCTCAACGCAGGCGTTCAGGTCATCGGCAGGTATACTCATGGCCATGTCGAACTCAGCCAAATTTTCTGCAGAGAACATCATATCGCTAAAGAGGTATTGCCAGCTGTTGCATACCCCCATGTTGGCGGAAGAGCGCAGTGTTGTCAGCGGCTGTCGATATCTTGCGGTGGATCTCGATCAGACCGCTGAGGATATGCCCGCGATGCCTGGCCAAACCGTCTGGCAGCCAAACACCACCGTCATCGCTTTTTGCAAAGGATCCGTCGATTCACTGCCCGAGCAAACGCGCAGGCTGTTGCCTTTTTTCGACGTCGTCGCAGATACCAACATTCGGGACGAACTGCTGAACCCTGCCCTGGACAATCTGCAGGCCAATCCCTTGGCGAGTACGGCCTTGATTCAACTGCTGCGCAAAAACCGTCAGCTATCCGTTGAAGAGGGTCTGATGCTGGAATCGTTAACCTACAGCACGCTACAGCACGGTGCCGAATTCATCCGATGGCTGAATAGACGCACCGCCCCAAAGCCTGATGACAGCATGCCAACGCACCCGGTCATCACCCACCGAAACGGTGATGACCTGACGATTACCCTCAACCGGGGGGACAAGCACAATGCCTTTTCCGCTGCCATGCGCGAAGCGCTCTGTGAGGCATTGTCCTTCGCTGAGGCAGATCACTCTATTCAGCGGGTGCTGCTACAGGGCGCAGGACGGTCCTTTTGCGCCGGCGGCGACCTCGACGAATTTGGTCTGGCCCGAGATGCGGCGCAGGCTCATCTGACCCGCACGACCCGTTCACCTGCTCGCTTGATTGATCGCATTTCTCACCGCACCACCGCGCGACTGCACGGAGCGTGTATTGGGGCTGGTATTGAAATGACGGCTTTCGCTGGGCGTTTGGTGGCGTCGCCGGGGGCTTACTTTGCGCTTCCCGAGGTAGGCTTTGGCCTCGTGCCCGGCGCCGGCGGTACCGTCCGCATTCCTCGCCGCATCGGCCCTCATCGGGCGGCCCTGCTCGGCTTGAGCGGCCAGCGCATCGATGCCGCGCTGGCCTTAGAGTGGGGTTTGGTTGACGAGATCGGCGACCCAGCTGAACTCAGTTAAGCGTCTCCTCGAAAGATGCCTTAACCATCCGCCGCAGCAGTTTGCCGGTTTCGTTATAGGGCAGCTCCGACCAGACCTCCATATGAGCGGGCACACGAGAGCTTCGCAACTGTTCCTTCACGAGTTCTTTTAACGCTTCTTCATCAATTCTGGCACCCGCCTTGGCAACCACTGCCGCGGCGACGGCTTCGCCCCATTGCTCATCGGGCACGCCTACCACCGCAGCATCCGCCACAGCGGGATGAGTGAGCAGAACGTCTTCGATTTCACCCGGCGATAAATTTTCTCCGCCGCGCACAATCACATCGTCTGCTCGTCCTTCCAAAAACAGGAATCCTTCGTCGTCGATGCTGCCGGCGTCCCTTGTCGGGAACCAACCGTCCGCATCCACCACAGAGCCCTTACCTTCGTACTCGCCGGAGACCTGTTCACCACGAACGTAAATTTCGCCTCGCTCGCCCGCGCCAAGTACACGCCCTTCGTCATCGCGAATTTCAATTTCCACACCGGGCAAGGCCTGACCAACAGAAACCAAACGACGCCGACCGGCCTCGGTCGGGCTCGATACGGCATCACGATGAGCATCAGGACCCAACACGCAAATCGTAGAACTGGTTTCAGTCAGACCATAGGCGTTGGAAAAGTCTGTTTGTGGAAACAGCGTCATGGCTTTTTCAATCACGCTGAGGGGCATCTTGCCACCGCCATAGGCCAAACTGTTCAAATAGGGCATATCCGCGGTGGTAACGCCTTGCGCTTCGAGCGTCTCAACAATGCGCGCGAGCATGGTCGGCACGACAAAGGCTGTTGTGACCTGGTGCTGGCGAGCCAGTTCGATCCAGCGTTCTGCAGTGAAGTTCGGCAGCTGAATAACGTGTCGGCCGGAGTAAACCGAACTCATGATCGCGGCAATACCCGCGATATGGTAAGGCGGCACACACACCAAGGATGCGTCCTCTTCCGGTGCGCTAGCGAACTCCACTGAACTGAGTATGTAGCTGACCAAATGCTTGTGACGCAGCACGGCGGCCTTGGGCTCTCCCGTGGTGCCACTGGTAAACAGCAGCACCGCCACTTCATCCGGATCCATCGCCCATTCGCCATCCACTGGCATGGCATGTTGCGAGGCGTCCAAAAAGCCTTCCGTGGCCACCGCATGTACGTCATCGAGTGCACCAAAGGCATCCACTCGATCACTGGACGTCACCAGATACGCTGGCGTGACGCGTTTCAGTAATGCCTGAATTTCCTCATTCGTCAGTCGATAGTTCAACGGCACATAGGGCACACCGGCCCAAGCGCTGGCAAACAACCCTAAGGGAGTCCCTAGATTACTGACGTCGAGCTTGGCCATACGACTGGCACCCTGCGCCCGGATAGACCCGGCACGCGATCGGGCAGCCTCGAATAGCTCACTGTAGGTATAGGTTAGTCCGCGTTCACCATCGGTAAACGCGGGACGATCGGGAAAGGCTCCACTGGCCATTTCCAGCAGCATCATGACGTTCATCGCTGCTGCCTAATCTGTTTTCGGTAGCTGTTTAGTATCCTTTTGCAGCATCAATTGGCCGTTCACGGCCAAACTGCCATCACCGGCTTTGACGCACAGCACCTCGATGGTCTCATCTTCAGAGATATAACGCTTGCCCATGGCGATGCCAACCGCGTGATCCGGATGGACTTGCGCACCGTCCGCCACCTCGGTTCCCGGCGCAACCATGTCCGCCCCCCCGCAGGTCAACACCACATCATCCTCTGACGCGGTCACGACCATGATTTCCCCTGCGCAGACTGCGCTTTTGAACCGACCACCGGTTTTTAGCTTTGGCATCATTCCTCCCCGATATTTAAGCTGACCCTGATTCTAGGGCGTGCGGCGTTCCTTGACAAAGTGTGTGAACCATATGAACTTGCCATTTTGAATAAAAGCTATTTGACGGGAGACACTTCATGCGCATTTCCATTTCCATCGGCTCGGCCTATTACAACGGCGAAGAGTGGGACAGCCTAGTGGACTACACCATGGCGGCCGATCGCATGGGTGTAAATGAAGCATGGTCCGCCGAAGCTTGGGGTATGGATGCCATCGTACCGCTCGCCTATTTGGCGGCCAAAACCGAGAACATCCGATTGGGCACCGGCATCATGCAAATTAGCTCACGGGTGCCTTCCATGATGGCCATGACCGCCCAAAGTTTGGATACGGTTTCCAAGGGCCGTTTCAATATGGGACTGGGTGTGAGCGGCCCCCAAGTCGTCGAAGGCCTGCACGGGGCGGCCTTTGGTAAGCCACTGTCGCGACTGCGCGAATGTATGGCCATCCTGCGCATGGCTCTGAATGGCGAAAAATTACAGTACGAAGGCGAGCACTACGTGCTGCCCCGGCCAGGTGGCGAAGGCAAACCCATACGCCTGTCCCAGCCGCCACGCCCGAACCTACCCATCTATCTGGCCACCCTTGGACCCAAATCCCTGCAGATGACCGGCGAGCTGGCCGACGGCTGGCTGGGTACATCTTTCGTGCCGGAACAAAGTCACGTGTTTCTTGATGACCTGCGCGCGGGTGCAACAAAGGCAGGTCGAAGCCTCGCCGATATCGACATTCAGACCGGCGGTTATTTTGAAATGAGCGATGACGTCGAGCGTTTGATCGAAGCTCGCAAACCTGCCATGGCCTTCACCTTGGGCGGTATGGGATCGGCAAAAACCAATTTCTACAACGACGCGTACTGTCGCGCGGGCTACGAGGACGATGCCAAGGCCGTGCAAAGTCTGTGGATTGACGGCAAACGCGATCAAGCGGTCGCCAGGGTACCCGATGAAATGGTGCTGCTGACGAACCTCATCGGTACCGAAGACATGATCCGCAATCGCCTCAAAGCATTCCGCGACGCTGGCGTAAACACCTTCCGTCTGGGTACCGGCGGTGAAAGCTGGAAAGAACGCACTTCGGCGCTGGAAGAAGCGGTAGATCTCATTCAACGAGAAACCACAAGCTGGTAGACGTTGGTACCAGCAACCCATACATTCAGGACTCACCGAGAGAGATAGCCATGCGACTGGGAACTATTTTTTACAACGACTTCGAGCTACTTGACGCCTACGGCCCGATGGAAATGTTTGGCGCCCTGGGTGACAAACTCGAGTTGGTGACCATTGCTGAAAACAGCGGATCGGTCAGATCCTCTGCGGGCCCCAAGACCGTAGCGGACTACGGTTTTGACAATGCTCCCGAGCTGGACATGGTCTTGATACCAGGCGGTATTGGCACCATTCCCGAACTGGAAAATAATGCGCTGATCCAGTTTCTCAAAGAACGCTGCCCGCAAAGCCAAGTCACCATGAGCGTCTGCACCGGCTCGGCGCTACTAGCCAAGGCGGGTTTGCTGGATGGCATGCCCGCTACCTCAAACAAAATGTTCTTCGAGTTGGCTCGAAGTCAGGGTCCAAGGGTGGATTGGCAGGAGTCCGCGCGCTGGGTGGACGCAGGTCAGTACGTCACCTCCTCGGGCGTTTCCGCTGGCACCGACATGGCACTCGCGGTCATTGAACGGGTGTATGGGCTTGAGCTCGCAGAATCGGTCATCAACTATGCCGAATACCAGTGGCACAGAGACGCCAGTCACGACCCCTTTGCCGCTCTGCTCAATCAGGGTGTGATGCCAGAGTAAGAAGTCTCGGCCTTAGGTTCTTGAAAGCGTTCTAGCGCAGCTAAAACAGGCACAGAGACCGCATTTCCACGCTTTCCCGCATGGGAGCCTGCGCTCCTGCCATGGGGTCAACAAAGGCAGAATGCGGCGTGAAGAACGGCCGACCCTCGTCTGCTAAGGCGCTGTCGTAGGTGGTAAACAGCAGAACCTCTTCCTCGGTCATATGCGGAAATGTATACCAACGGTGAGATTCGACTGGATTCGGCTTGGCAAAGACACAGGCTTCGAAATCCAAATCCAGACCGCCGTACGTCGGGATGTTAATCGGAATCAGTTCTTCCACCGACACCGTACTGGCATCACAAATGGCCAGCGGTCGGTCGGGTTGTTGGTGCCCTATATTTCGCCAAAGCTGAACAACAGCAATACGCTGGGCACCGATTACATCAGCGTAACTGAGACCGTTAGCAGCCAGTAGCGGAGCCAGAAACCCAGCGTAGGTGTGGTTCGGATCCGTCACCATACGCCGATAATCTTGGGTATAGTCCGAATGCACCGACTCAATGGGCGCGTAGTCACTGTCTTCAACCGCGGTCTGCGGACTCCGAATAAGAGGCTCATACACAACCGCGGCCCGACAGCCAGTGACCTCGCGCATCAAGGAGGTCACTTCGGGAACATGTACCGCGCTGACCTCGTCGAAGTCGCGCCAGTTCTTCACCTTGGACACATGAGACATGAGACGGAAATTCGCCTGATCCGGATCTGGCGCGGCTTTCCGACCATCGTGTATGGATACCGTGGTCGGCTCGTGATCTAGGGCCCCGGCATAGTTCAACACTGCTTCACAGTAGACACTCAAAGCCACTCTCCTAGTTTCCAATCCAGCGCCCGGGCATCAAACCCGGTTCGCCAGCTGCTCAGTCCATACCGCCACCGACCACACTTGGATCTGAGTCAGCGTCCACTACGCGGTAGCGTACCGACCCGAAAAGCATTTCATCCCAGGACTGTTGGCCCCATGGAACGTCGCGTGTCGCATCTGGATTGGCCGGATTGCGTGCCGAGTTATCCCACCACGTGCGGTGAACCATCTTGGTTCCTGCTGGCAAAAAGCGAGGCTCTTCGAGGTCGTAATTGGTTTGCCAGTTGAAGTCATAGCGAGGTACCGACAATAGTGTTTCCTTCGTACCGTCGGGCAGATGCGCGACAAACTCCGACGCCTTACCCCGGTAGTGGGCATGGGGTAGCAAACTGTAGACCAACACATCTTGATCGAAGGTTCTCACCATCACTTCCGAGTGATTCGGCGCGCCAGCCGGAATTAAGATGCGGGGATTCAGCAAGATCATGCTGCCCAGTTTGTGCTTTGGCGGCGCTTTGTGCAGATACAGTCCCATGCGCGACGT
>JAACDS010000175.1 GCA_009936895.1 Pseudomonadota bacterium | reverse complement strand
CTAAATCCCCACTGTTACAGTGCCTTATGGCTCATACACACCATCACACCGACACGGACATCTCGGCACTGCGCAAGGCCTGCATCCTGATCACCAGCTTCATGTTGGTGGAGTTGGGTGTTGGCTTGTGGGCAAATGCGCTGGTGTTGATCGCCGATGCCGGCCACATGTTTTTGGACGCCACAGCCTTGGGGCTCGCTTGGTGGGCCGCGCAACTTTCCAAGCGCGGCTTCGACCAACAACTGTCTTACGGCTACCACCGGTTTCAGGTGCTGGCAGCCTTTGTTAATGGACTCACATTGATCGCGCTGATCGTTTGGATCACCGTGGAAGCGATCCAGCGCCTGTTCAGCCCCGAAACCATGAACCCGTGGCCGACGCTTATCGTCGCGACACTGGGTTTTGTCATCAATTTGATCGCCTTTCGCCTGCTTCACGACACCAGCGGCAATACCAATATTCGTAGCGCTGCATTGCATGTCTTAGGTGATCTGCTGGGATCCGTCGCCGCCATGGTCGCGGCAGCCGTCGTCATGATGTTTGGCTGGCTCTACGCCGATCCGATATTGACCTTGGGCATCGTCATTATTTTAAGCCGGGGGGCCTACAACGTCTTGCGCGAATCTGGTCATATTCTGCTGGAAGGCGTCCCCGCAGGAGTCAATCTGGCGAAAATCAAAAGCACGCTTACCGAAGAGGTTGACGGCGTCGATGGCGTTCATCATGTACACGCATGGGGATTAACCGCCGAAAAACCGTTATTGACGCTGCACGCTTTGATTCCAGAGAACGCCCAAGTGCAGGAGGTAGTTGGCGACATCAAGCGATTATTGAAGGAACGTTTCGACATCGAACACTCAACGATTCAAGTAGAACTGGGGCCCTGCCCAGACGACCAGCACGGCCATGCCCACTAGCGCACGAGAGCGCTAATCTCAGTCAAGCAAGCAGTGCTTGGGCTCGATCGATCAAGGTTTTCATTGACAATGCGGTAATTTCCCAAGTCTCATCCACACGCTTGCCACGTCGGTACAAGCTCAAGTTCAGTCCACTGATAATGGCAAACTTGTATGCCGCCAGCGCCCGGTACCAGTCCACGTTTTTGACTTCCTGACCGTAGGCGTTCTGGTACAGATCGATCAGCGTATCCGGATCTAAAAACATGGTGCGCGGCGATTCGCTATCCCACGCGTCGCGATCACTGAACGTGCAAATCCAGCCCACGTCATTCAAGGTTGCGCCAATACCGGTCAACTCGAAATCGATCAGCGCCAACAGTTCCGCGTGTTTTGACGCGAACAAATTGGCGGTTTGAAAATCACCGTGAAAAATGCCAATGGGGGCATCCGCGGGCATGGTGTCTAACAGACGCTGCCGGACTTTGGGCACATCACTCAGCCGCTGCGGCTCCGCTGCCTTCTCATAGAAACGATCCCATCGAGTCACGTCTTCGGCAAAGGGTACCGGATCACCAAGATACGGAACCTTGGCAATATCCACTTGGTGGAGTCCCGCCAGAGCCGTCATGGCTTGGCGACCAAAGGACAGATGTTGCTCCGCCGACAGTTGATGCCCCCAGTCATCAGGCCCGATCCGCATCACGTCGCCTTCCAACCAAGGCACGATGAAATAGGGTGAACCGAACCATTGAGGGTCATCACTCGACCATTTCACCGAACAATGAGGCACGTCTGTGCCGTCCAGAGCATTCAGAACGCTCACCTGCCTGAGAACATCGGCGGTACCAACCCACTTCACCCCCGGGGGCGGCAACCGAATGAACCACGACTCGGTCACGCCCTGACTCCGAACGCGAAAGCCGTACGCAAACCCAGCGTGGCCTGGCATCACGACCACTTCGGTGATCTCCGTGGGACCGTTGTAGTGAGCGGCGCTGAAAACCTCTAACCGCTGACGCAATTCACTCAATTCCATAAAAGCTCTCCCTCCGACCTTAGCCGATAACTCTTTCTCGGCCAGCCCTAGATCGGCGCGTGACGGTCAAATTGCTCGCGCAGCACACGCTTGAGAATCTTACCGCTGGGGTTGCGGGGAATCTCTTCAACAAACTCCACCACTTGCGGCTGTTTAAAGCGTGCCAGCTTTCCTTGGCAAAATTCCAACACGTCACCTGAGGTCAACGCGTCATCGCTACGAACAACAATCGCTAAGGGTGATTCGCCCCAACGCTCGCTTTCCTGTCCGATCACCGCCGCTTCCCGTATGCTCGGGTGCGTGGCCAGCAGGCCTTCAATTTCCGCGGGGTACACATTTTCGCCGCCGCTGATGATCATGTCCTTGATCCGGTCTTGAATGGTGACAAAGCCTTCCTCGTCCATGATCGCGACATCACCGGTATACAGCCAGCCATCCTTTATGGTCTCCAGCGTCGCTTCCGGCCGAT
>JAACDS010000174.1 GCA_009936895.1 Pseudomonadota bacterium | reverse complement strand
GAAAAATCTTGTAGGCATTTGCCTAGCGTAACAGCAGCAGCCGTTAGGCCCAAAGAATCAGGTTAACCAAAGCCAGAGGCGCTCATGCGCGTAGTAGATGCCGATCTTGAGGAAGAACTCGATCCCACCGATCCATAACGCGGTATCCATTTCACCTGTGATCACGTAGGCGATTAACGCCGTCGTAAGGGTCGCCACGATCCGCCAGGAAAACGCCTTGGCTAAACTCAGCAGGTGAGAGGTACTCGGCGGCTTTTGCACCGACGACCTCACAGCAGCTCCATTAGTTGATCTACGCAAGCATCAATACTCGACTCGCTGGTATCCAGTCGAAGGTCCGCGCTTTCTGGCGCCTCGTATGGGGAATCGATGCCGGTGAAGTTTGGCAGTTCGCCACGCCGCGCCTTTTTGTATAGTCCTTTGGGGTCTCGGCTCTCTGCAACTTCCAGTGACACATCAAGGAATACTTCCGCGAACCCCTGACCCTTCAGCAGTTCTCTGGCCATACTGCGTTCGGAGCGAAAAGGCGAAATTAGGGCGACAATGACCACTAAGCCTGCGCCGGCCATCAGCTTCGCAACCTCTGCCGTACGACGAATGTTTTCCACGCGGTCACCTTCAGTGAATCCCAGGTCACGATTCAGACCAGTCCGCATATTGTCGCCATCGAGGATAGAGCTGTGGACGCCTTGATCGAACAGGCGCCGCTCGAAAGCGTCCGCGACCGTCGACTTACCAGAACCACTGAGTCCCGTTAGCCATATTACTTTACCCACATGACCCATGAGCTGACTGCGGCCCTTCGGATCAATGGTGGGACTGCGAGGATGGATATTTTGTGCCCGGCGCAGACCGTAGTTGACCATTCCAGCACCAACCGTCGTCTTACTGAAACGGTCCACCAGAATAAAGGAACCCAAGTCCCGACAATCCGAATAAGGGGTGAACGGAATCGGCTCATCCAAACTCAGCGTGACTCGGCCAATATCGTTTAGCGCGAGATCACGTGTCGGGGACTGCTCCAACGTGTTTACGTTTACTTTGTACTTGATATCAGTGAGCGTGGCGTTAATACGCCTTGAACCCAACATGAGGTCGTATCCGCGACCCACATAGCCAGGCTCCTGATCCATCCAAACCAGTGAGGTATCGAATTGATCCGATACTTCACAAGGTTGCTCCGCAGAGACAATCACGTCACCACGAGACACATCGACTTCTCGGTCCAAAGTCAGAGTCACACTCTGCTTGGGCAAGGCTTTGGGTAGGCTTTTATCAAAAAGGACAACTTCATGGATGATGGCATCCTTACCGCTGGGCAAAATCTGCACAGCATCCCCCGGCGCAATACTTCCCGCAGCAACCGTGCCGGCGAACCCACGGAAATCCGCATGGGGTCGATTCACCCACTGAACGGGAAAACGAAAGCTAGCCGCGTTATTGTCCGCAGCAATTTCCACGGTTTCCAAAAAGCCCAACAATGTAGGCCCCGAATACCAAGTGGTTCGGCTCGACCGCTCGATCACATTATCGCCCTGCAGAGCGGACAGGGGAATCGCAGTGATGCTTTTGAAGGTTAGGGCTTCCGCGAAGGCGCGATAATCCGCCTCAATTTGATCAAAGACCGCTTCGTCAAAACCCACCAAATCCATTTTGTTGATGGCCAGCAAG
Organism: Pseudomonadota bacterium; assembly: GCA_009936895.1. GTDB lineage: Bacteria > Pseudomonadota > Gammaproteobacteria > Pseudomonadales > Azotimanducaceae > UBA4421. The sequence goes on along the minus strand of JAACDS010000174.1, from coordinate 1,954 downwards.
ACGTTGGGAATACCCAGCAGCGAGGTCAAAAAGGAGTGGCGTCGAGTCTGAGTGAGCACGCCCTGAGACGCGTCTACCAATATCACAGCCACATCCGCAGTAGACGCTCCGGTCACCATGTTGCGCGTGTACTGTTCGTGCCCAGGGGTGTCCGCCACAATAAACTTGCGGTGATCGGTACCGAAGAAACGGTACGCCACGTCAATGGTAATACCTTGCTCGCGCTCAGCGGCCAGCCCATCGACAAGCAATGCAAAATCAATGTCACCGCCCTGAGTGCCCAGCTTTTTGGAGTCTTTTAGCAGCGAGGCTACCTGATCTTCGAAGACAAGCTGGGCTTCGTAGAGCATTCGGCCTATCAGGGTGCTCTTACCATCGTCCACGCTGCCGCAAGTAATAAAGCGCAACAAGTCCAATTGATTTTGTTGCTTGAGATATTCATTCACCTCTTCTGAGGTGCTCAGTTGCATCGTACTCATTAGAAATAGCCCTCTTGCTTTTTCTTCTCCATGGACGCGGAAGAATCCGAATCAATCGCCCTACCTTGGCGCTCACTGGTACGACTGTTGAGCAATTCCAGGACAATAGAAGACAGATCGTCCGCACTGGATTCCACGGCACCTGTCAACGGATAACAGCCCAGCGTCCGAAAGCGTACCCGCTTGATCTCGACGGTCTCCTTGCTGCTGATCGGCAATCGATCGTCGTCGACCATTACCCACATGCCGTCTTTTAAAACCACCGGTCGCTCGGCAGCGAAGTACAAGGGCACGATGGGGATCTGTTCACGGTAGATGTACTGCCAGATATCCAGTTCCGTCCAATTGGACAGCGGGAACACTCGAATGCTTTCGCCGGGATTTTTCTGACCGTTGTAGAGGTTCCATAGCTCCGGTCGCTGATTCTTGGGATCCCAGCGGTGAGCCGGATTACGAAATGAAAAAATACGTTCCTTGGCCCGACTCTTTTCTTCATCACGGCGGGCGCCACCAAAAGCCACGTCGAAACCGTGGGCATCGAGCGCCTGCTTGAGACCCTGTGTCTTCATGATATCCGTATGAATCGCGCTACCGTGATCAAACGGATTGATGTTCTTTGCCACACCATCTGGATTGATATGAACCAACAAATCCATGCCGCTTTCCTTGGCCATGTAATCCCGAAAATCGTACATGGCCTGAAACTTCCAGCGTGTATCCACATGCATGAGCGGGAACGGCGGAGGACTGGGATAAAAGGCCTTGCGAGCCAAATGCAGCATCACCGAGCTGTCCTTACCAACGCTGTAGAGCATGACCGGGTTCTCAGCCTGCGCCACGACTTCACGCATAATATGAATGCTTTCTGCTTCTAGCCTATCTAAGTGAGACAAGCTGTCCGCTGCCACGCCAGACTCGTCAGCGGAGGAAGCAGTATCGTCATGGCGAACAACTCGACTACTCAAGACACCTGCGCCCGCGGTGGCTTTGGGTGCTTGATAGGCCATGAGCCCGAAGTTTGCTTGCAGCCCTGATGGCAACGTCACATCGTGGGTTCCTTCTCGGGCGATCCAGTATCGGCATTGAGCGAGTACGGCCCCCTGAGGCCACAAAAGCGCCGCCTTGTCGCGCACCAGTTGATCGAGAGCCCCCGCTAAGGCAGCGATCTGCGCATCCAAATCGTCGTCCAACGGTGCCAAAAAGACCCATTGGCGGGCAAGACGCCCGTCATTGACGCATACCACCAGATCGCCGTCCGAATCGTCAATCTGCAGGACCAAACTGTGATGACGCTTGCGCTTGGCTTCCTCCTGCAGAGCATTTACCACCGCACGCCTAAGCGGTCGCTGGTCTTCGTCGCAGAGCTCCTCAACCTTCAGCGCAGTGGGGATCACTGATAGTCCCTCAAGCATTCGTTCAGTGGAGCGCAAGGACTGTTGTTTCTCCGCATCCTCAAGCAGCTGATGGACTCGTTT
>JAACDS010000017.1 GCA_009936895.1 Pseudomonadota bacterium | reverse complement strand
TGCGACCACTCGCGGCGCTTCTTCTTTGTCCATCTCATAAACAAGCGCCACGGCAAAGTGCTGTGGGTTTGTGATCACCACATCCGCGGATGGCACATCGTCCAGTTGGCGTCGTTGAGCCATTTCGCGTTGCTTCGCACGAATGCGTTGACGGACTTCGGGCTGGCCCTCAATGTCTTTCATCTCGTCCTTGATCTCTTGCTTAGTCATCTTCAGCTTTTTGATGAACTCATAGCGTTGATACGGCACATCGACGAGAGCGATCAGCATGAGGGCCACCGTCGAGACCAAGGCACCTAATAAAACGGTTTCGATACTCGCCGCAATCGCCGCGTTAATCGGGCCGTCACCGATCTTCATGATCGAGTCAAAATTCAGGTACAAGTAAGAGCCCCCAATGGCGGCCACAAGGGAAAATTTCATTAGCGACTTACCCAACTCCACCAATGCCTTTAGACCGAAGATACGGCTCATGCCTTTGATTGGATTGAGCTTGCTGGCCTTGGGGGCAAAAGCCTTTGCGGAGAAGACGAATCCGCCGAGGGCCGTAGCCGAGCCAATGGCCGCCATAATGGCCAAGGCAAAGACAGGAATAACGGTGATAAAACTGTCCATGGCCAAAATCGACAGTCGATTCAGGGCTAGATTCGCCTCGAAGGCGTAATTCGCCGGAATAGTTAACGCTTCGGCAAAGGTATTGACGAAACGCGGCCCCATCCAAAATCCACCCAGATACAAAGCAGCAATCACCGAACCCGTTACGGCGGCAATGGTCATGTCTTGAGAACGCAGCACCTGACCGTCTTCCTTGGCTTTTTCCAGGCGTCGCGCGGTGGGTTCTTCTGTTTTGTCGTCTTGTGATTCTTCAGCCATTACAAACCCAACATATTTTCATTGAGTGCTTGGAAAGCCTGAAACCAAAGACCTTCCATCTTGCCGACGATGATCACCATGCTCAGTAACACCATGCAGAAACCAATCGGAATCAACGCCGGAAAGCCAACGGCAAAAACGTTCAGGCTAGGAGATGCCCGAGAAATCACACCCAAACAGCCATTGATCATCAACAGGCCTAGCATCACCGGCAGTACCATGATGACGGCGCCGATAAATATCTGGGACGACCAGGCCAGGAACCCTGAGATAGCATTCGTACTGAGCAAGCCGCTGCCCACGGGAATGGACGTAAAGCTCTGCACCAGAACACTGATCAACACTAAGTGTCCACCAAGGGAGAGAAAGACCAGCAATCCGATAATGAGCAGAAACTGCGACAGCGTCGGTACGTTGCCTAGGTTGGGATCCATCATATTCGCCATACCCAGACCCATGCTGGAGGAAACCGCATGGCCACTTACGATAATCGCCGCCGAAACGATCTGAAGGGTGACACCCATCAGCGCCCCAACCGTGACTTCATTGAAGAGGCCGTAAATCGCGCCGACCGTGAATGGGTCGACCTGTGGAATATCGATAAAGGGATAGATCATCCAGGTCAGCACAAAGCCCGTGACGATACGAACCCGAAGGTTCAGCGCGCGCTGGGAAAAAATCGGTGCCGTAATCATTACTGCAGACACACGGACAAACGGCCACATGAAGGTATGCAGCATTTCAACGATTTCGGCAACGAATAATGTCATGGCGTTACAGGGTGATCGTGCGGACGCGTTCGAAAATGTCGTGAAAATATTCCGCGAGCACAGCAATTTGCCACTCACCGAAAACCACCAGCGACAGCACCATCACTGCCAGCTTGGGAATGAAACTTAGGGTCATCTCTTGAATGGATGTTGCTGCCTGTAAAATACCCACCAACAAACCGGAAATCAGCGCAGCCGCCAGAATCGGAGCCGCAACCAAAATCGTGACTTTCCGCGAATCCAGAGCGATGTCCATGACCAGCGAAGTATCCATAGGAGCGCCTAGGTCATGTAAGTGGCGACGAGGGAACCGGTCACCAGCCCCCATCCGTCAACCAGTACAAACAACAGTAATTTGAAAGGCATGGATATCATCATCGGCGACAACATCATCATGCCCATGGACATCAGTACGCTGGCCACCACCAGATCAATGATGATGAACGGGATGTAAATCAAAAACCCAATGGTGAACGCGGTTTTGAGCTCAGACGTAATAAAGGCAGGCACCAGTACCGTCAAAGGCACATCAGCTACATCATCAACCGCTTGGGTTTCCGACATTTCCATGAACAACATCATGTCTTTTTCGCGGGTTTGACCCAGCATGAATTGCTGTAGTGGAATGCGGGCTCGGTCCAAGCCTTCTTGGAAGGTAATTTCCTCGTTTTGCACCGGCATCAGAGCGTCATCGTAGATGGCCTGTAAAATCGGATTCATGATGAATAGGGTGAGAAACAGGGCGATGCCTACCAACACCTGATTGGGCGGCGTTTGGGCGGTACCCATGGCCTGCCGCAGCAGCGACAGAACAATGATGATTCGGGTAAAGGAGGTCATAAGAATCAGAATCGACGGCAACAACCCCAACAGAGTCATCACAATGATGAGTTGGAGAGACAGGCTGTACTCGGTTCCGCCGTCATTGCCCTCGAGAATTTTCAGCGCTGGGATGCCCTCGGCGAAACCTATCTGAGGCAGAAGGCAAAACAACACTGAAACCAGCACACTGGTCAGCGTTCGCTTGGAAATGCCGTGGCAAATTCGGTTCATAAGACCCTTCTACGTCAGGAGCAAGGGAGCGCCCCTGCTTGGTTTTGTATTCACAGGGCAATCAAAGCAAAGAACGTGCCATTTTTATTTGCTAGGTATATCAATAGTTTACGAATGTATGGCGACAATTTGCCGGTCGAGCTGCCGCTTCTCGCATCGTTTAAGCCAATTTCGTCAGTTTTCCGACAGGTATTCGTCGTCGGGCGATAGAAGAACCCTGGCAAAGGCGGTCGCTTTTGTGAGCAATCTGTCTACCATTGCGTGACAACACAGATATCCGGACCCTTCATGCACGAACTCGGTCACCGCCCAGGCCACTGGCCCACAGAGCGAAGCTCCATGATCCGTTTCCATCGGTTGGCAGCACTGGCATTGAACCTGGCACTGCTCACAGGCTCGCTTCCAGCAAGTGCGGCAAGCGCTGACCCCCTGCCGGAAACGAATGACGCGGTGAGCGGCGCCGCGGTCGAAGACCTCCCGCAAGCGGACACCGACGAACCCATCGTCGTCGATTTGGACTTGCCCCCGGACCTCCAAGCCTTTCTTGCCGAGCAGGAGGCCAGCCGCTTAGCTAAGGCCGCCGCGGTGGAGCAGGCCGATGAAACCGCTCAAGAAACAGACCCGCAGAACGCGCAGACGGACCCGCCTCAGTCACTCACCGCGGCAATGTTGGAACCCACGCCAAACGCTGTAGCTGACGCTCAGAAACCAGAGCAAAGTCCATTGGATGAATTGCCATTCCAGTCCTGCTTTACCGCAGCGGCAAGCACGTACAACGTTGAGGAATCACTCTTGATCGGCATCGCGATTGTAGAAAGCAGTATGGATCCTGATGCGGTCTCCAGCTCTAACGCCATTGGACTAATGCAAATCAAGTGGCCGATTACCGGCAATCACTTGGGCATTTCTGAACGACAAGACCTGTTCGACCCGTGTACCAATATTGATGCGGGGGCTCGTTACCTACGTGAACTTCTCGACGATCTGGCGAGCTTTGCACCCCAGCCGCGTAAGCGCTTGGCCTTGGCAAGCTACCGATTAGGGCCCAATGGATTTGACCCCAACATTCCACTGCCGACCACTGCTCAAGACTACATTGAAAAGATAGAGAGCCAGCAGCGAGCTCTGTCCGAGCCGGTATCGGGCGATCAGACTGCCACTACCGCCGGTCCCGTGCTTCCCTGTCTGATCCAAAATCTGCGCAAACTGGCATCGATCACTCACGATCCAAGCCAGCGCAGTGCTCAAGTGGGTCAGTGGATAGACGCGAGGGGGACCGGCTGTAGCGCCTTAGCGTTGATTCAAATCCGCAACAATCTGCCGGTATGGCTCGGCACTGCGCTTACCGCTGAGCGGGTAGAGCAGGTTCAACGCCTGTTGGATGAGGCGATTAATGCGCCACCCAAGGAAGGGGGACGTCCGACGCCCAGGCGAGGACGCGGTTGAGTCCTAGCCTTCGGGCGCTAACCCGCCTCGTGAAACACGTCAGTCACGCTGCATAAATTGTTTGAGTTGACCCGCAAAAGACAGCGCGCTAGAGGGCTCGCCCGCCGTGGGCATGGTATCCGAGGCTTCGCTTGGTCCCGTATCGGTTGCGGCGGCATCTTGAGCTTGGTTGTCGAGCAACGTGATTTGATTGGGCGCGACGCCTATCAGCAATCTTCTGCCGCCGTACTCGACCACGTCTAGACGATGCTTACCACCCAGTCGAAGGCTGTTCACCACTCGTAGGCCCTGTCCGTTCATTGGGCCCAAGCCGATTCCTCGGCTGCGGACAAACCAAAGCGTGGCAAGGAGCAGCCCGATAACAAAGACGAAGCTAAGTACCGCAGACACCAGCGGCGACATCTCCATAACCTAAGCCGTCTTCACTCGTTCTAGCGGAGCAACAATCTCCGTTATGCTGATGCCCAGCTTATCTCCTACGGTGACGATCTCACCCTTGGCAATCACCGTATCATTGATCTTGACGTCCATCAGCTCCCCAACGCCCCGATCCAACTCCAGCACACTGCCCTGTGACAGTCGTAGCAGGTCTCGGAGTTTCAGCGTTGTCGTTCCAACCTCCACCGCCAGGGTGATCGGGATCGCGCGAATCACATCTTGATTGATGTTGCCTTCGGCCGCTTGTTCTGGCTCTTGCCCTGTTTCTTCAGTCTCGCTCATGAGTCTTCCTCTGGCATTATGCTTTCGACAATTTGTATCGCCACCTGATTCCCTCGACTACCCACTTCAGCCGTGAACACTGGAAAGCCGTTAATAACGACCTCGGCATGATCCGGCGGACGTATGGGTAACCAATCCCCGGCTTTCAAATTGGAAAGCTGATCAACTGAAATCGCTAGCTCTGCGGCTGTTACGACCACATCGATGGGAACCTCATCCAGACTTTCCAGCAAGTCTTCCGACCACGCCGCGTCAGAATCTTCATCGCTACCGCTGGTTTGAATTCGCGAACGCAGTACGTCTCGTACAAGCTTCAAGCTCGCGTAGGGATAAACGATGTCGACATACCCTAGGTCTTCGCTATCGCCCATAGTTTCGAATCGATTCAAGATAATCATGTCATCGTCGGCGGCAATATTTGCAAATACCGCACTGATTTCCGATGTCGTCAAGGTGCACTCTACCTGCAGGAAAGGCGACCAAGCCTCGGCTAGTGAGCTGAACATGACGGTGCGAATTTTATCGATCACCGCCGATTCCGTCGGCGTGAAAATTCTGCCCGGTGGTACCAAAGTCAACGACTTGGGCGACCCGCCAAACCAATTGTCTAAGCAGCTGAAAATCACCTGAGAATGGATGACCGTCAAGCATTCACCGCGCAACGGGTCGATTTTGGTGACGTTGACCGACAAAGGTGGTGACGTGCTTTGCACATAGTCCCCGTAACGAATGATCTCGATACGACCCGGTTGCAGCCGCGCGTTGTATCTCAACTCTTCGAGAAGTCCCGCACGCATGAAGCGATGAAAACGATCGTTGATCTGCTCGATGGCGGTAACGTTCACGCCAACGCTCGTGTCCTGCAACGTCAGGTCATAGGCGCTGGCCGCCAAGCCAACATTATAGCCTTCACCACCCAAATCGCCGGAGGCCACCATGTCTTCGATGGCGCTCAGCTCTTCGTCTGTGAGCAGCTTGTCGTTGTCTTCAGCCATATCGATGATTTCTTAAATTACTGTCTATGCGCAAGGGTGAGGGTTTGCATGCTACTGCACAACGAAGCCGATAAAATACACTTCTTCAATACCCGCGAATTTGAACTCCTCAAACTTCTCAAGCACTTCGTTCATAATGAGCGTCAAATCCTCTTGAAGGTCGCGTCGGAAGTCTTCTTCTCGCAACTCGGCCTCTGTGACCATCCGAAGCCGATCCAGTACCGCTGATTGAATCGCAAACTTATGATCCTCAATGGCGGTCAACACACGCTCATCGTAATAAGTCATCACGGCCACAGTGATCTGCATGACCTTACGCGAATTGGCAACGTTGGCCACGAAGGGCTGATCGAACGTGTAATAAGTGGGTTTGAACTTTTCTTCTTCAGCGGTTTCTTTCGAAACTCTTTCCGGCATCTGAATCTCATCAGTGCCTTCGATCTCTGCTTCCAGTTCAGCGATGGCTTCTTCAGCCGCATCTGCTTCTTTCTCTTCAAAAAAGCCCGTAAAGAACAGGGCGCCTAGGGCTGACCCAACAGCGATGAGTAAAACAACCAACACCAGTAAAATGATCTTTATCAGGCCGCCCTTTGATGGCGCTTCTTCTTCGACTTCAGCCATTGTTAACTCCTGTTATACGTTTGTGAGTCTAAACAAAAACATTCAAGCCATCCCTAAGAATGTTTCCGCTCGCCATGTCTTGTTGTGACGGCACAAATTCGTCCGCCAATAGGTCTATGGATAGTTCTACTTCTTCGTTATTTTCGCGCTTATTGCCGCGATCACTGCCATCGCCTAACTCGATATTTACCCCGCCCTGTTCACCCACGAGGGCTTCCAAAGACTGGCGCAGCTTCGGCATCGAATCACCTAACAGCTGACGAACATTGGGGTCAGTGACAGCAATTTGCCCTTCAATACCGCCATCCTTTACCTGCAGTTCAACACCCACCGGCCCCAAGGAGGCAGGATTCAAATTGAGCTTCACCGTCCAATTGCCGTCTTTCACCGCCAAGGCCAATTTTTGCGCCAGCACCTCTCCGAAGCGCTGGGTCCAGGCTTGATAGGGCTGCAGTCGCGACTGCATTTGTGCAGGATCAGACGACATCAGTGCGTCTGCCAGACTGACCGGGACATTGGCGGCCGGGGTTTGAATCAGCCCACCTTGAGCATTCATCGGCGCTGACGCTTGTGCTGTGAAAGACTGAGAATGACTCTGCTGGGATAATCCTTCCTGAGCACCGCCCGCCAGTGACAGCGCCGGTTTCTCAAGGTCGATATCTACCGGGGCCATGTGAGCGGCGATGGACGCCGACTTGACCTCCATTTGCCCTTCACTCAACGATTTCTTAAGTGAGAACCCCGCATTAGCCGAAGGGTCGAACTGAGCGTCTGACGTGATGCTCTGCCGATCGGCCCCCTTGGCAGCCGCACTACTCAGATCAGCGATCGACTGCGGGGTTGGTGATGCATTCACCGACGTATTCAGCGGCAAACCCACCGCTGGAAGCACACTTCGTGAGCTGGCCAAATCGGCGGGGGAAATCTCCGTTCGCTGGACAAATGGGAGCCGGTTATCCAACGCTGCCTTAGGGTTGAGCGACGGCTTCGCTGCCAATACGTCCGGCCCCATGCCTACTGGAGTTGTCGGTGACTGCCCGGAGGAACTCGCTAGCCCTCCCATCAGCCCATGCAAAATATTCTGAGTATTGGGTGTTTGTGGTACCGGGGTCGTCGTTTCATCAGTCGCCACTGTCATAAGACCGGGGACGTCAGCGCCCTGGCTGCGGGCGAATTGACTCAGGCTTGCTTCGCTGACTTTGGGGTTCGCCGTGGTCAAAATCACTCGACCCACTTTGAGGGATGCAGAATGAATAGACAGTTCGGGCAATGGATTGCCGCTTGCCGCGCCAATAGGCAATGTAACCGGCGCATCCGGGCTGATCGGCAACTGTGAGATCTCGTCAACATCGGTTAATTTCACCACTGGTTCAGCATCTTGGCCGGCCATATCATCGGCACGCTTCGCGCCTTGGGTCTTGGCCTGCTCTTTCTCTAAAATACTAGTAAATTCAGCGCCTTGAGAGACCTTCTCTGATGGACTGGCGTTCGCTAGCGCACTGGAATCCGTCGGTTTTGCATCGACTTTGCTGATAAATGACAGAAAATTGTCGGACATCGTATTGTCTGCTGGGTTAACTACTTAACGAATGATTAGCAATTACTGTGCCACTGACAGCGGTTAGCGTGAATGACGCGTTTTTT
>JAACDS010000173.1 GCA_009936895.1 Pseudomonadota bacterium | reverse complement strand
CTGCGCGTCTGAAACAGATCACGTACGAAACTGGAGAGAGCAAACAAGTGAAAGGAATGACATGGGTCGCAATGTAGTCGTTATTGGTACCCAGTGGGGCGATGAGGGTAAGGGTAAAATTGTCGACTTGCTCACCGATCAAGTGGATGCGGTCGTGCGCTTTCAGGGCGGTCATAATGCTGGGCATACGCTCGTTATTGATGGCGAAAAGACCGTTCTGCATGTGATTCCCTCGGGGATTTTGCATGAAGGCGTCCAATGTGTGATTGGCAACGGCGTAGTACTTGAGCCCCACGAACTGCTGAAAGAAATCACGACGCTTGAAGCGCGTGGCGTGCCCGTGCGCGAACGGCTGAAAATTTCTCCGGCCTGCCCCCTAATCTTGCCTCACCACGTAGAGCTGGATCTGGCTCGCGAAGAGGCGCGTGGCAAATTGAAAATCGGAACCACGGGCCGCGGTATCGGGCCGGCCTACGAAGACAAAGCCGCTCGTCGCGGCCTGCGATTGGGCGACATGTTTTATTGGCAGACCTTCTCGGACCGTTTGGCCGAGGTGATGGAATACCACAACTTCATGCTCACCCAGTATTACAAAAAGCCGGCCTTAGATTTTACTGAGACCCTAGATCATTGCGCGAGTATCGCCGACCAAATGAAAGCGATGTCCGTTGACGTGGTGCCCTTACTGCACGATCTTCGTGAGCAGGGCAAAAATATTCTGTTCGAGGGCGCTCAGGGAGCGATGTTAGACGTCGATCTGGGCACCTATCCCTACGTCACATCCTCTAACACTACCGCAGGCGGCACCGCCGTCGGCACGGGTTTCGGCCCGCGCTATTTGGACTACGTATTGGGTATTACAAAAGCCTATGCAACACGGGTTGGTTCAGGGCCCTTTCCTACGGAGCTGTTTAACGACATTGGCGCTGGTTTGGCCGAACGGGGCCACGAATTTGGGTCCACCACGGGCCGGCCGAGACGATGCGGCTGGTTTGATGCAGTAGCACTGCGTCAGGCCGTGCAGGTGAACAGCATTTCCGGGTTATGTTTGACCAAGCTCGATGTCCTTGATGGTTTGGATACCATTAAAATTTGTGTCGGCTACGACGATGATGGCATCAAAGACAGCGGACCGAACTTTGGCAGTGAATTTTACGACGGTGTAACGCCGATCTACGAAGAAGTGCCAGGTTGGCAAGAGGATACCCTTGGGATTCGCGCGGTAGCCGATTTGCCTGCCGCGGCGCAAAACTACATTCGTGTGGTTGAAGAGGCTGTCGGCGCACCGGTAGACATTATTTCTACTGGCCCTGACCGGAACGAAACCATCGTACTCAACGATCCCTTTGCTGGCGCGCGAGGTGTCTGATGGATTCAAAACTGCTTGAGCTGCTCGTGTGTCCAGTAACCAAGGCCCCGCTGCAATGGAAGCGGGAACAGCAAGAGCTGTGGTGTACCGCCAGTCGGTTGGCTTATCCGATAGACGATGGCATCCCAGTGCTGGTGCCGGAGCAAGCGCGGGCATTAAGCGATGAGGAACTGCAGGCGACCTAGCCCGGGCGATTTTCTGTCTCTGCTTTGCTGACGAAGAGTCGCTAAAGAGTCAGAGCCCCAATGTCCGGCGTTCACGTTCCGTTGACTGAGTGCTACGTAGCCTAATTTTTCACAACAAACCTCATCAGGATTTATTATGAGTACAGCAAAGCTGGTCTCCGTCCCCGATATGCCAGACATCGCCAACCGCGCGCTGTCCGAAGCCCAAGCGACACTGGACTGGGTTGGTATGAGCAACGTTCATCAGCCGTTAAAAGTAAAGGACGGCGACCAAACCAGAGACGTTCACGCCAATATTCAGGTCTACGTCAATTTAGCCGATCCGTTGGCCAAGGGCATTCACATGTCACGGCTCTATCTGATGCTAGATGAGCATGCGGCCACTCGACCGCTGACCGCCTCTGGTCTGAAAATGCTCCTGGGTTCCATACTGGAATCGCACCATGACCTAAGCACCAATGCGTTTGTGCAATTCGAATTCGACCATTTTGTTCGTCGTCGGGCATTGCTAAGCGACAACGTGGGCTGGGCTTCCTATCCCGTTATGGTCAAAGGCACGCTGATCAAGGGCCAGATCGCCCTAGAGCTTTCGGTAGAGGTTCAGTATTCGTCCACTTGTCCTTGTTCGGCAGCCTTAGCGCGACAGCTGATTCAAGAGCAGTTCAAAAAGGACTTTGGCGCCGACGGCGATGTCAGTATTGAATCCGTTAACGACTGGTTGGGCACCGAAGAAGGCATCTTGGCCACACCTCACAGCCAGCGCAGCACCGCAAAGATTATGGTGCGTTTGGACAGCACCCTGGAAGATTTGCCGATCACTCAGTTGATCGATCACGTCGAAGAAGCCCTCAAGACGCCGGTACAAAGTGCCGTGAAACGCGAAGATGAACAGGAATTTGCACGCCTGAACGGCAAGAACCTGATGTTCGTAGAAGACGCAGGACGCCGGCTAAAAACGACGCTGAGCGACGATAGTCGTTGGGAAGATTTCTGGGT
>JAACDS010000172.1 GCA_009936895.1 Pseudomonadota bacterium | reverse complement strand
CACCCAAAACACAGGCATCTCATTAACGGAAAGCTATGCGATGAGTCCTGCCGCGGCTGTGAGCGGTTGGTATTTTTCCCATCCGGAAGCACGTTACTTTGGCGTTGGGAAAATCGATGACGATCAAGTGCGTGATTACGCCGCACGAAAGCGCCTGCGTTTGGAGGAAGCCAAGGGACGGTTGCAGCCTCGGCTTTCAGACTGATAGCCGTACCGCCAGTCGAGGCTCCGCACCTTGTGAACGGTTCAGAGCGCGAAAACGACCCGGACAGGCCTAGAGATCGAAAGACCATCCCGAAATGTAGAACACGCAGAATGCCACTGCGGCGGTAAAGACCACCAAAATCGCCTTCATATCCGCTGCTGAATCGCTCTCTGACGATGTGGTCGAGGCAACCTCGGTTTCGTCTACTGCTGCCTGATGTTCATCGCTCATAAAACCCTGCTCCCAACGTCGTTCTTCAATACCTATTCGGGCCGATATTACTGAACCCGGCGCCGCAGCAATTATAGGCACACGGGCTACCAGTACAAGCGCGTTCGTTGCTCTCCTAGCAATAGATCGCGCTTTCGGCTGGTCTGGGAGGGTTTGCGCCAACATCACAACCAAAAATTATTTCCTTAGATCGAAAATGACTGATAAAGCCGTCGCTCCCATACGCTACAATGCTGCGCGCAGCGATCGCAGGCACCCTGCCGTCACTTTTGTACTTTTCTTGAGGAGTCATTCGCAAATGTATCAATACAGCGAATTTGATCGTAGCTTTGTTAACCAACGAGTCGCTCACTATCGCGACCAGACCCAACGCTACCTCGACGGTAAGTTATCCGATGATGAGTTTCTGCAATTACGCCTGCGCAATGGCCTCTACATACAGCGACTCGCGCCCATGTTGCGGGTCGCGGTGCCCTACGGGACCCTGTCGAGCAAACAGCTCAGGGCGTTGGCGGCGATCTCACGAGATTACGACCGTGGCTATGGTCACTTAAGTACCCGGCAGAACATGCAGTTCAACTGGCCGGCTCTGGAAGACGTGCCGGATATTCTGCAGGCGCTGGCCGATGTGGATATGCACGCCATTCAGACCAGTGGGAGTTGCATTCGCAACGTGACCACCGATCAATTTGCCGGTGCAGCAGCGGACGAAACCATTGATCCGCGACCTTTTTGCGAACTGTTACGTCAGTGGTCAACGTCTCACCCAGAATTCGAGTGGTTACCCCGCAAATTCAAAATTGCCGTCACCGGCGCAGCTCAGGACAGAGCCGCCATTGGCGTTCACGACATTGGCATGCGAATACATGGCAATGACGACCACCCCGAAGACGCTCTGATCGACATCTACGCCGGCGGCGGCCTAGGTCGAACTCCAGTACTGGGCGCACTGATCCGAGAAAAGCTGCCGGCTAAAGACCTGCTGACCTATACCGAAGCGCTGATGCGGGTCTACAACCGCTACGGTCGCCGTGACAACAAATACAAAGCGCGCATTAAAATTCTGGTTCGAGCAATGACCCCTGAAGGTTTCAAAGCTCAAGTCGATGCCGAGTGGGAGCAGATCAAGGAAAGTCCGAGTACAGTGCCCGCTAGCGAACTGCGCAGACTCCGAGATTTTTTTCGACCCCCAGCATTTGGCCGGCAAGCCGATGCCAACACGATGCTTGCTGATCAGCGTTTGACCCACAGAGACTTTGACCGATGGGTCAAACACAACGTGACCCCACACCGGGCCGATGGCTATGCGGTGGTAACGCTCTCAACCAAAAGCGTTGGCGTGCCTCCAGGCGATGTCAGCTCAGATCAGATCGATGCAGTGGCGAAATGGGCTGATCAATTCAGCTTCGGCGAAATACGCATCAGTCATGAACAGAACTTCGTACTGCCACACGTACCCAAGGCCGATTTGTTCGATCTTTGGCAGCAGGCGACAAGCGTTGGTCTGGGCAGCTTCAACGTGGGCTTGCTCAGCGACATGATTTGCTGCCCTGGAGGCGACTACTGCTCTTTAGCCAACGCCAAATCCTTGCCGGTGGCAGAAGCCATTCAGCGCCGTTTTGCCGACTACGACTATCAGTTCGACTTGGGTGAGATCGACCTAAACATCTCCGGTTGCATGAATGCCTGTGGCCACCACCATGTAGGACACATCGGAATTTTAGGTGTGGACAAGAAAGGCCAAGAGTTCTATCAAATATCCTTAGGCGGCCATGCGGGCCATTCCGGCGAAGGGCCCAAACTGGGTCAAATTGTCGGTCCGTCGGTTGCCCGAGCAGAGGTATGCGATGTGATCGAGAAAATTTTGCACGTGTATCTCGCACGGCGTTTTGAGGAAGAGTCCTTTCTTGGCTGCTTCAACCGCATCGGTATCGACCCATTCAAAGAGAGCGTTTATGCCAAAGCTGCTTAGAAACATTGACCAAAACTGGCAGATAGTCGACGAGGGCGACAGCCTGTGGCAAGCCGAGAACGATTGGCAAGCTGGAGAACCGCTTCAGGTTAGTGTGGATAGCGAACCTGATCCTTCATGGCTTGAGGCCACCGCAATTGCCGTGGATTTTCCCGCTCTCACAGATGGTCGCGGCCTTTCATTGGCCGTACTGCTGCGTACGCGACTGCATTACACCGGAGATCTGGTGGCGCGTGGCAACGTGCACGAAGACGTCGTCCACTTTCTCGCCAGAAGCGGATTCAACGTCATTGAATTGCCTGAGGGCAAGGATCTGCAAACGGCGCTGACTTGGGTAAACCCGCACTCGGGTTACTACCAGCCGTCTGTAGCCAACCCCGAAACGGTGTTTGTATCGAAAAACTGAGGCGGGCGGCCGGTATCAGAGCGGTCGCCGCCT
>JAACDS010000171.1 GCA_009936895.1 Pseudomonadota bacterium | reverse complement strand
GGGTGGTGGGGCAAGACCACTTGAAACTGGTGTTAGGGCTCAATGATCAGTTAATCGACGCCATCGCGTTTCGTCAGAAACCGCTGAACGGCCAGCCCCAGCGTGTCAACGTCGTCTACAAACCGGCGCTCAACGACTATGCGGGTCAGCAAACCTTGCAGCTCATGGTGGAGTACATAGAGGCGATGTCTTAGACTGCACGCCGCGTGGGGGAGGCAACGCCGTCGGTTCTTGTGCTCCCAAACCACAACAGATCGAACCGCAACACGAAGAACATTTTCATGGCTGAAATCACCGGCATTCGAGAGTATTTAAAAGACCTGCAAGAACGCGATGGTGCGCTTCGGGGGTATCTTTGACTTCGAAGAAAAGCGTGAGCGCCTGCAGGAAGTCGAACTCGAACTCGCCGATGGCGAAGTGTGGAACGATCCAGAGCGCGCCCAGCAGCTAGGCAAAGAGCGTGCCTCCCTAGAGCAAATTGTCGGCTTGCTCAGCACGCTGGGCGACAGCCTCAGTGATCTCAGCGAGCTGGCAGAAATGGCCAGTGAAGAAAACGATCAAACCGCCTTAGACGATGTGTCTAACGAGCTTCAAGGCCTTGAAGGTCAGCTGGCATCGCTGGAATTTCGTCGTATGTTCCAAGGCGAACTGGACGGTGCCAACTGTTATCTCGAAATACAGGCGGGGTCGGGCGGTACCGAAGCACAGGATTGGGCTGAGATGCTGCTGCGCATGTATTTGCGCTGGGCGGAGCGTCGCGGCTTCAGTGTGGCGGTGACGGAAGTCTCCGAAGGGGATGTGGCGGGCATCAAGGGCGCCACGGTGATGATCAGCGGTGAATATGCCTACGGCTGGTTGCGCACGGAAACCGGTGTGCACCGGTTGGTGCGCAAGTCGCCCTTCGATTCCGGCAACCGCCGACATACCTCTTTTGCGTCGGTCTTTGTTTCTGCCGAAATCGACGACGACATTGAAATTGAGATCAATCCGTCGGATGTGCGCGTCGACACCTACCGCGCCAGTGGGGCCGGTGGTCAGCACGTCAACCGAACGGATTCGGCAGTGCGTCTGACGCACCTACCCACCAATACCGTGGTGCAATGTCAGAGCGAGCGATCTCAACACCAAAACAAAGACAACGCTTACAAGCAGCTACGCGCCAAGCTCTATGAGCTAGAGTTGCAACAGCGTCGGTCGGAACAGCAGGCTATCGAAGACGCCAAGGCCGATATTGGTTGGGGGAGTCAAATCCGCAGCTATGTCCTTGATCAGTCTCGGGTGAAAGACCTACGGACAGAAATTGAACGAACGGATCCGAACAAAGTGCTGGATGGCGACTTGGATCCCTTTATGGAAGCATGCTTGAAGGCCGGACTTTAAGCGCCGCGTCACCAGAACTGAAAAGGAAAATCATGAGCGAAGAAAGAGATGTCTTACTCAACCGTCGGGCCAAAATGGATGCCTGGCTGGAGAAAAGTAAGGTCTATCGAAACGATTTTCGTCGCCAGGCACTGGCCGCAGAGCTGCAGAGTCAGTTCGCAGATCAGGACAAAGCGGCTCTGGCAGAGGCCGGAGCGCGCACGGCGGTTGCCGGTCGGGTCATGCTGCGCCGGGTCATGGGTAAGGCGAGTTTCGTCACCCTGCAAGACGTCAGCGGTCAGATCCAGTGTTACTTAACCAAGAACGATTTGGGCGATGACGCATACGACGACTTTTCCCAGTTCTGGGAGATGGGCGACATCGTCGGGGTCAGCGGTACTTTGATGCGCACCAACAAGGGTGAGCTAAGCGTGCACGCCGACAAGGTCGTGCTGCTAAACAAGACCATGCTGCCGCTGCCCGAGAAGTTTCATGGCGTGACCGACCAAGAGATACGCTATCGCCAGCGCTACGTCGATCTGATCATGAACGAAGACACCCGAGGGGTTTTCCGCACGCGGTCCATGGTGATGCAGGCCCTGCGTGATTTTTTCAATCAGCGCAGCTACTTAGAAGTAGAGACGCCGATGATGCACAGCATCCCGGGAGGGGCCACGGCGCGGCCGTTTACCACCCATCACAACGCCCTGGATATGCCGTTGTTTTTGCGTGTTGCCCCAGAGTTGTTTTTGAAGCGTTTGGTGGTCGGAGGCTTCGAACGCGTTTACGAGATCAATCGCAACTTTCGTAACGAGGGTTTGTCCACCCGACACAATCCAGAATTCACCATGCTCGAGTTCTATCAGGCCTATGCCGATTATCGGGACCTGATGGATCTGACCGACGAATTGATGCGGGAACTGACCCAACGTGCCTGTGGCAGTCAGCAGATTGTGTATCAGGGTATTGAACTAGATTTTGCCAAGTCACCCCAGCGGGTCACCATGGCGGAATCGCTGGCCCGCTTTGGCGGGGTGGCCGAAGCCTCTGTAGACAATGTCGATCATCTGCGCGGTGTTCTGAAAGACAAGCAAGTGGCCGTTGAAGATCATTGGGGGCTGGGCAAGCTGCAGATGGAAACGTTTGAGGCCCTAGTAGAAGGGCGTCTGGAACAACCAACCTACATCACGGAATATCCGGCCGAAGTCTCGCCGCTGGCCCGTCGCAATGATCACAACCCAGACGTGACCGACCGTTTTGAGTTATTCATCGGCGGTCGGGAGTATGCTAACGGCTTCTCGGAGCTCAACGACCCAGTGGACCAAGCCGGACGCTTTCAGGCGCAGGCGGATCTCAAGTCCAAGGGCGATCACGAAGCCATGCACTTTGATCAGGACTACATCACCGCCTTGGAATACGGCCTGCCGCCTACGGCAGGTGAGGGGCTGGGCATCGACCGGCTGGTCATGCTGTTGACCAATGCACCCTCCATTCGCGATGTGTTGTTGTTCCCGCTGATGCGGCCTCAGTAACAGGTCGGCTGAGATGAACCGATCGGTGGACTTAGAGCCGTCCTAGCGGAGCCTGATGGGAGATCAGTTCGATCAGCCCTACATGCAAGCGTTGCGTGAATTTTTGCTGGTCGAAAAGCGCGCAGGCAAGCGTATTTATCCGCCGGGGCCTCAGATGTTTGCCGGCATGGATCTGGTGCCGGTCGAAGAGGTGCGGGTGGTGATCATAGGCCAAGATCCATACCACGGCCCCGATCAGGCCATGGGTCTGAGTTTTTCCGTACCACAAGACCAGCCGCTGCCGCCGTCCCTGCGCAATATTTACACCGAGATCCAGCAAGACCTGGGGCAAAACTTCGATATACGCCAAGCATCCGGCGATCTCACGCATTGGGCGCAGCAAGGTGTGCTGCTTCTCAACGCCGTGCTCAGTGTGGAGCACGCGCAAGCTGCATCGCACCAAGGTCGAGGTTGGGAGCAGTTTACCGATACCCTTGTGCAGCGCTTATCGAACCGTCGCGAAGGGCTGATTTTTATGCTCTGGGGCAGCTATGCTCAAAAGAAAGTCGCTCAGGTGGCAGCGGATCGTCACCATTTACTGAAAGCCCCGCATCCGTCGCCGCTTTCAGCGCATCGCGGTTTTTTCGGCAGCAAACACTTTTCTACCGCCAACGACTTACTGCAACAGCAAGGTCTAACTCCCATCCAGTGGCTGCCACAGCAGCGCGTATCCACCCAGAGGTAAAACCGGTTATGAGTACTAGTGACGTGCTATTTTTTGAACACCCCGGCCAAGATGGCAGCGTGGTCGCGCAAGCGCACCTCAATGTGCCAACAACCCTCAATGCCCTCACCTTGGATGCGGTAGAGGCCATGACGCCAAAAATGCTGGATTGGGCAACGCGTGATGAGGTAGTAGCCGTCATCGTTACCGGCGAGGGCGACAAAGCCCTGTGTGCAGGCGGCGATATTCAGGCCCTGTACCACGCCGCGAAAGAAAATTTGGCAGCAGGGGCCACGGTTAACGATTACCCCCAACGGTTTTTTGCCGCCGAATACCGGCTGGACTACATCATGCACTGCTACCCTAAACCTCTGCTGACGCTGGGCCATGGCATTGTGATGGGTGGCGGCTACGGACTGTTCTCAGCTTCAAAATACCGCGTACTGACGGAGCGTTCGCGACTGGCCTTTCCCGAAATCACCATTGGGCTGTTCCCGGATGCCGGAGGCACCGTCGTGATGCGCAAGCTGGCGCCCAAGATGGCGGCTCTGCTGACCCTGACCGGCAGCCAAGTCAATGCAACCGACGCGCTGGCGCTGGGTATAGGCACCCAGGTGGTGGGTCATGATGCTAGGGCGGACTTCCTATCGGGGCTGACCCAGTTGGCATGGCGCATTGGCGCGCCAAAGGACAATAACGAGGTGTTAGAACACTATGTGGCCCAGCAGGCTTACATCGGGGACATGCCTGATAGCGACGTTGCAGGAATAAACCTCCATCGCATCGACCTGACCAGCCTCAGTGCCTGCGCGGACAGTATCTTGGCTCTCGAAGGCGCCTCAAAGTGGATGGATCGAGGTGCAGCGAATCTGCGCGCTGGCTGCCCGATTACCGCGGGCATTATTTTCAAACAGCTCAGCCTTGGGCCGATGATGGACTTGGCGGAATGCTTTATGACCGAGCTTGCCGTTGCAAATAACTGTTTGTCACGACCGGACTTTGCCGAAGGGGTGAGAGCGCTGCTGATCGACAAAGATCTGTCGCCCCAGTGGACGGTGCCTCAAATTGCCGACCTACCACAGTCCTTGGTTGACGAGCATTTTGTCGGCTACTGGGAAGCAGAGGGGCAGCCGCATCCCTTAGAGGATTTGCCCACGTTTTCCTAAGACAGACCTCTGGAACCCTTGCCGCGGGTAAACATTGACGGTCAATCCGTATGCCAAAGGCGTGAAATACAGAGAAACATCGCAGTGTGTGAGCGGCTTCAAAGGCCAATGTAGACACTCGACACCACCTTCGTCAGGCTTTCTCAGTGACGTCGTCAGAATTTCTGCGACAGAGTAGGGTGTAGCTGGGGTCAGCGTGCGCATACCGAATACCTAAAGTGCTTCTAGCTCGCGCCTAGCAAAGTTGGTAACACGATAGAATCGCATCGCTTGAAGACCCGGGTGTTATCCGCGGGGCCTTTGTCTATACCAGCCACAGAATCGTTCACCGCCACCCGATCAGACCTGCCAACAGTCCTCCTTTTTGTGAGTCCCATCACATGGACGACGCATCGGTGACGCTCGCGCTCGGTCACAGCCTGAGTTCAGGCGACAAATCATTGAGTCTTAGGTGCCCAATTCATTCAACGGGTGACTGACCGATGAACGACGTGGCGAAACGAGAGCGTTACGGCCAACGCCCGTGGGTGACCGTACTGTTCAGAATGTTGAAAAAAGTGGGTGTTTATTCTTACGAACCGCCTGCGCTCTCCACACAGCTCGGCGTTAGGCATAAGGAGAACTTATGATCATGGAAATACTGACGGCGTTTCTCCTCATCGTCACCGCGGTTTATGTATTCATGACTTACAAAATGTCTGTCATGAGTGAGCGTTCCGTACAGATAATGAAAGAGCAAACTGAAGCGATGTCTCGGCCTTACGTGGTTGTTCAGCCATTAGTGAGGCCTAATACATCATTAATGTATCTAAAAATCTACAACAGCGGTAAGACACCTGCATTAAAGGTAAAACTCGAATTAGACAGAGACTTTTTTCAATTTGGTGAATCGAATAAGAATTTGAAGGAGTTCGGTATATTTTCATCGAGACTTGATAGCTTTGCTCCAAACCAAGAGCTGTTTTTTGGGCTTGGTCAGGGCTGGGATATCTTTGGCGATTCAAAAAAATCATTGCCCAAGCAATTTGTGGTCACAGCGACTTAAAGCTATATGGACAAAGTAGTAGTCTAAAAGAGTCACATTGATCTGTGTCCTTTTGAACAAAGCGAAGGTGAAGCAAACCCGATTGTAGAAGAACTTAAAATAATAAGAGAAGCCCTAGAAAAATAGGCAAGCAATTTCCACCATAAGTTCAAGGCCGTTCGCTTTACGCACTCGGGAAACTAAAGCGGTCGAATCAATGAGAATCAGTGGTGTGGGGATCAATGGGGTCAGGTTTTGGCCGGAATCCCTCCTTTGTACCAACCAGCAACTATCAAACCGGACCGGTAAAAAGCTCATTAGAGACTTCAGCTTGCCAATGCGAAGGAATTAACAGTCCCTCCCTACAGCAGCCACGCTGTGGCTAGCCGCGGGTGAAAACCTGGAGTGGATTATGCGACAGATGGGCCACAGGGCCACCGAGATGCCGTTCCGCATCTATTCCAGATACGTCCCGAAACTGAAGCGGCAGGATGGCTCAGCATTTGAATCACTTCTAAAACGTACACTGAACAAATAGCTCGCACATTTTCGCATTTTGTTGATGCCGACTCGATTCATCATCGAAGCCGGTCTGTTCAACAGGCAAGACTTTAAGTTGGAGAGTGAAATCTTCTGCGCAGGCAAGCCGACATGGTATGAGTTTGCCGGCGGACACCCGAGGCATGATGGTCTTCCTAGTGACTAGATCGGTTTTGGCTCAGATACCTCTCACCCAAAGCCCCTGGCCACTCTCAGACACCTCGACGCCTGCGGTGCTGATGACGGTTCCCTTGCCGAACTCTGGGTCCTCCCAGCTATCCCCCGCAGCAGGGCATTCGCCCTGCCATGCGAACTGATCGATACCGCGCTTCACCGCCCCGCGAAACTGGGCTCTGGCCACGATCTCTTGGCCCAAGTAACAGCCTTTGTCGAAATCGATCGCGCCCACGTCGTGCATGCCCAACACTTGGGGGAGGAACTTGCCTGCCACGGGTTCGCTGACCCAAGCGAAGCGGTCTTCGATCAAGCGTTGGGCGATGGCGGTAGATTGGTCGTCGCCACGGGCATCCGCTGGGATGAAGAGCTCCGCGCCAAAGCCCCAATCACCAGCGAAGGTATTGTCAGACTGAGGGTTTAACACCACCGGTACGGCTTGGGGCAGGGCGTGTACCTTGCATTTGGAAAACATGGCATAGGGCTTCAGAAAAGCCACCAGTGCATCGGCCACGGTACGGTGCACGACCAGCAAGACCTGCGCGTCGTCCCCCAATGCCCAGCCGTTCGCGACGACCCGACCCTTGAGGTTGCACAGTGTCATAGGCGTGGGCGTATTTTTTTCGATGCGGTCGCTGTTGCAAGTAAGGTAGCCTTGCAGAAAGGCTTTGACCGTAGGGCCTTCGAGGCTGACGAGTTGTGCGTCTGACCATGTGTCCACGTGTCGTATCCGTCTTACAGATTAAGAAGCGCAGACTGCCTGATAGCCCTAGGCAAAAGCAATAACCTGAGGAACAT
>JAACDS010000170.1 GCA_009936895.1 Pseudomonadota bacterium | reverse complement strand
TTGGATGTTCTCCTAGTCAGTCATCATTACACGAGCGATGACAATTGTTGCAGCATGGCTTTTCGCGAGTTGGACCCTACGGCAAGATTGCTCGGTTTTGCGCCAGTAGCCATAACAAACCCCCGCGCGTTAAACAATCAGTCGAACAAAAATACCGATCCAGAAGTCGACGTTGAACCCCAGTCCGAGGCTGACGACAGCGGCACAAGCCTAAAAGTGAGCTGGGCTATTGGTGATGTTGAGTTGACGTCAATCTCTTCCTACGGCAACTGGCAAAATAAATTGCGCAGTGATTTAGATTTCTCGCCATTCCCGATTTTGAACTTCGCTCCTATGGTTCCACTTTCAGGCGGGTTGGTTGCTAATTCCAGAATTGAAAACGATTTCTTCACTCAGGAATTGCGCCTAAGCCCATCAAAGGCCGATCGATTCGATTATTTGGTCGGGCTTTACTTTGGCGATTCAGAAACAGATCAAAGTGCCGTGAGAAACTTCACCCCTTCTGACTATGTCGCTAATGTGGGCAACAAAACTAAGGCAGTCTTCGGAGAGGTTAGTTGGAGCGTTGGTGAAGACACACGTTTGACATTGGGTAGCCGATACAACCACGAAGAAATCACAGTTGATTTTGCGAACAGGGTGGCTAATCAAAGATACAACGCTAGGGACTCAGAGGGACGCTGGCTTGGTAAGCTTGCACTGCAACATTCTCTCAACGATGACACCATGCTGTTTGCATCCGCAGCCACCGGGTACAAAGGTCAAGGCTACGACGTCTCTCCATCCTTTGATCAGCGAACAGCCGACAATCCGGTCAGGTCTGAGGACTCTAGGTCATTCGAGATAGGGCTCAAGAGCAGTCTGTTCGATCGAAGACTGAAGCTGGACGTGGTCGGCTTTTACGCCCAATACGACGATTACCAAGCTCAGAATTCGGAGGTGATCGATCAAGAATTGGTTTTAGTGGCGACCAATGTAGCTGAGCTGCAAACGAAGGGTATGGAGGTCGATGCCAATTTTCTGATCGGGGAGGGTCTCGTAGTCAGCAGTAGCGTCGCGTGGATCGACGCCACTGTCCAAGACTATCCTAACGCTAATTGTTATCCTAACCAGTCCTTAGCGCAGGGCTGCGTGCCGGTAGCGCCGGGCTCTTTTAGTAGCGTGCAAGATTTATCCGGCAAACCCTTAAATAATACGCCCAATTGGAAGATTACGGTTGGTGCGCAGTATTTTCGACCGTTCGAAAGTATGCCCTATGACGGATTTGTTAACGTTAACTACCGTTGGCAGGATGAGATTATCTTCGACCTCAAACAGAATCCCGGCAGCGCGCAGCAGAGTTATGGCACTCTGAATATAAACGCTGGTATCCGAGAGCGATCTCAGGGCAAATACCAAGTGTCACTGTTTATCAATAATCTGTTTGATCAGGATTATGCAGCCGCGATTGTTAGTCAATCTGCTCTTTATGGTGGGAAAACTGCCTACTCCCATCTGGTGCCCCGAGATGCGCAGCGGTATGCAGGCCTTCGCATGAAATATTTGTTCTGATGTGGCTAGCGAGGTGGCATGATTATCTTGTGTGACTCGAGACACGCTGCGGCGGATACAAAATTTTAAAGTGACCGCCGTAATTCCTTTTTGGTCTTAAGCACTACCAATTTGAAAAAGGGCTGGCACTAGGGTTCTCATAACTGCGGAATTCCACCTCGCTCGTTGCATAGAAATAGGCATGTGCGGGAATTTCAATCTAAATGACGGTTAAGACGAAAATTTATGCCCGCGTCTCAATAAAAGTAAACACTTAAACTGAAGCAAGCTTTGCTTCTTGTCACTAGGACGCTTGCCACTTAATGTAAGCGGATGAAAACGACGGAAAGAATTAGAACTTCGCTTCGTAGGGCGAGGTGGGCTGATAAAGTCAGCGACGAAGCGTTGAATCAGCTGCTCGAATGCGCGACTCTCAGGTCCGTTTCTCGCAACGACTTTGTCCTGCGCTATCGCGACTCCGATCATGGTTTCTTCTGTGTACTGTCTGGGCAAGTACGGCTCTCCATGCCCGCAACAACCGGTGACGAATTCATAATATGGGACCTAACCAAAGGGCTCTGGTTCGGCTCGACGACGTTAATCGAAAAAGCGCCCGCGAGCTACGACGCACGGGCTCTGGTTGACTCTGAAATTGTTGAGATCCCGCGGGCAGCGATAGTTGAGACAGCGAAAGCGTTTCCGGAAATATACGAATTTCTTTTTGCCGACCAAGCTTTATACACTCGTATGATGTACAAGATGATGATCTACATGCTTTTCTACCCGCTAAGATCTCGGTTGGCATTCCGTTTACTTGTATTGATAGATGTTTACGGCCGTAAAAATGAATCCTCAGCAACCTTGGAGGGAAATTTGTCGCAGGGCGAGATTGCCAAGCTGGTCAACGGCTCTAGACAGCAAGTGAACCGCATTTTTCGTCAATGGGATGCCGAAGGAATAGTTAAACTTGTCGACGGTCAATACCGTATTCCATGCGTTAAAAGGCTAGCAATAGAAGCCAAATCAACAGACCCTTAGCCGGTTTCCGCAATGGGAGATCAGCTAATCAGTTTGCCGTGTTAATGTCCTGACAAGATCTATCTTCCAAGTCGCCCGCCTGGGTAGAGCAGTTGTCTCGAAAGTATTCATCAAAAGACAAGAGCTGCATTGAGTGCAGCCAAGAGCCCATTACCCACTATTTGTTCTAGCCTGTCAGCTAAGTGACAAGTGAATCCTGTTTTTTCTGCTGTAGTTAACCTCCGACGGTTCGGCAGCTCATTGCCTCTTGGTGATCCAAATGCAGCTGTACCGTTTCGCTGGCGATTATTGAGTGACAGATGAAAAGGGTGAATCATGAACAGACTGACAGCTACAGTGAGTATCGCAGCTTTATTCTCACTAGCTTCTCACGCGGCGATTGCGGGTACCCTAAGCGGTTTTGTAAAGGACGACAGCGGGCAGGCTCTAAAGGGGACCATGATCAGGCTAACGGATCCAGCCTCTGGCATCTCTGAATCCGTTTTTTCGAATGCAAGAGGTGAGTTCGTTTTAACCACGGCGTTGCGGGGCAAGCTTACAGTCCGCCTCAGGAAGCCTTACCACAGGGACGTTATCGCACGCATCGAGTTGAACGATGGGGCCACCGTCAATACTGACTTTACAATGGAGGTCATGACTGATCCGAGCGAGATTTCGGACAGTCTGCCGGCAGCTTATCACTTTGGCAGCCTTGATTTTGAAACTGGAGACGATGCTGTGTTCAGTCGCTATCAGTTTCAACGCGATTGTCTGTCGTGTCATCAGATGGGCAATCCCCTCAGTCGATTTCCGCGTACGCCCGAGCAGTGGGAAGTCACAATAGAACGAATGCATAAGTATGTCGGCAGCAACTTTGATGAGGAATTGCGCAAGAGGCGCTCGCATATTTTGTCACAGGGTTTTAATGGTGAGCCCCTAACGGTGCGTCCCAAATTTCCGCTGGATGAATCGCTGAGTCGCGCAAAAATATACGAGTATCGTATGGAAAAAGGCGTTATCCCGCATGACGCAATCGTCAATCCCAACGATGGTCTGATCTATACAGTTGATCAGGGTGCTAACCACATGGCGATAACCGACCCTGCGACGGGTGAAACTGAATACTTCAGCCAGGAAGGCGGCACTTTCTGGTTACCCTTCTGGAAGACTAAAACGATAGAGTGGCCCTTTGAGCGATATGGACCTCACTCCTTGGCTATGGGGCTTGACGGCAAGTACTACACCACTAACGCGTTTGCCAACAGCATCGGTGTGTTTAACCCCAAAATACGAGAGTGGGAGCCGTCGATTTTCGCTGGGATTCGAGCGATCTATCCTCATACCGTGCGTATCGACAAAAAGGGGATTGTCTGGTTCACCATCGCTGGGCGTGAAAGGGTTGGTCGTGTCGACCCTGTCAGTAAAGAAAGTACTCTGATCGATTTGCCAGACGCAGAGTCAGGCGGTCTCGCGGGGGGCTCTATGCCCTATGGTATCGACATCAACCCAGCAGATGGGTCCATTTGGTACAGCCGCCTTTTTGGCGACAAGATCGGGCGGATTGACCCCGTAACGCTCAAGGTACAAGAGTTCGATTCGCCGGTAAGAGGCCCGCGTCGGATGCGCTTCAATCATCAGGACGGCACGCTGTGGTTAACCGGTTACTCCGAAGGAAAGCTGGCGCGAATCACAACTAACTCAAATGGCTTTAAGAGTGAGGTATATACGCTGCCGGAGTTCGCGGAGGGCTTTGGTCCTGCGCCCTACGCTCTGGGCGTGAATCCGAAAACCGGAGACGTTTGGCTAAACGAAAACATGACAGACCGCTTCTTTCGTTTCATTCCGGAAGAGGAGCGTTTTGTGGTTTACCCCGCACCACTTATGGGGACTTATACGCGAGACTTCAGTTTTACCGAGGACGGTAAAGCCTGTACATCAAACAACCCGTTGCCAATGGCCGCACTTGAGGGAGG
>JAACDS010000169.1 GCA_009936895.1 Pseudomonadota bacterium | reverse complement strand
TTGGGCTCTGCGTGGGCGCTATGCGCTGCTGATCCGGCTCTGGGTTCGTTGCCAACGTCGTGCTGACCCTGTCCCGCCAGCGGCTGGTGGGCGTGCTGAGCCGTTTCTGCAGAACCAGTGTGCTCGCTTGAGACCCCAAAGTAGGCGTTGCCCATACCGAGCAGGAATGCGCCAAAAATCCATGCAAACAGAGAGAGGGCGATGCCAGCGCGGTTGAGGATAGGGCGTTTCATTTCGGGAGGCAGTTTAGACGAATTTTGCAGGGTCGTCTGCGGGTTCCGCGCACGTCACGACCCAAAAAACCACCGGTGCAGGTGAGTTTTTCAGGTAGAGCTGTCATTGACGTGGGCACTCTGGGGATTCGAGAAGTGGCCCCTGATCCAGCGATTTCAGTGGTGTTGGGCTCAAGTTTGATGACTTTTGCCGGCGAAAGCAGTCACTGGGGACCAAAGCCCTAACGCACCGATCTATAGGACATGTGAGCAGTTCTTTGGTATTTGTGGCATAACGTCGAAGAATCGATTTAGTGTTGGAAAAACGTTCATGAATTTGCACCCGTTGAATAGTGATTTTACTTGGATTCAGCCAGAACCTCCGTATCGACTGATCACTCAGGCTCAGGCCGATGCCTACCGGGAGCAAGGTGGCTTCTTGCTGGAAAAAGCGTTCACCCAGGCAGAAGTCGCAAACCTTGTTGAAGCCCTAGACCCCATCGAGGCAGAAGCAAACGCCTATTTGGCTCGAATGACAGACGATCAGCCGAGCATCGCTCGTGCGGATGAAATTGTCTTTCGGCCCCACGCTGTTCTGCAAACGCCTGTGGCAGCCCAGTTCGCCACACATCCGGTTTTTGCAGCGCTGTGCGGGGATTTGATTGGCCCTAGCGCACGTTTGTATTGGGATCAGTTGGTTTATAAGCGCCCCGGCACTGCAGAGGAGTTTCCCTGGCATCAGGACAATGGTTATACCTATGTGACGCCCCAGCAGTATTTGACTTGCTGGGTGGCGCTTACCGACGCGACACCGGAGAACGGCTGTCCGTGGATCGCCCCCGGGCTGCACAAGCAGGGAACGATTGCACATCAATGGACAGACTTGGGTTTTGAGTGTTTGGAGACAGCGCCTCCGAATGCTCAGCCAATGCCCTTGGCTGCGGGCTCCATTGCGGTTTTTTCCAGTTTGACGCCTCACCGAACCGGGCCGAACGTGACGGACCAAATCCGCAAGGCCTATATCCTGCAATACGCCCCAGACGGTGCCGTTGTGCATTCGCGATCAGGAACCGTGCAACCTGCCAACGCGCCCGACAGGCAGTTTTTGATTGATCAATAGAGGCGTTCAGAGACAATCAGTCAAAAGAGACTCGTGTGAAATGCTCTGGGTTTTTGCCAAGCTTGTAGGCAAGATGCAGCGAGCACTCACTGAATTGCTAAGTAAGGATGCGTAATGGCCAGAATACATTTGCTCCAAGACGATGAACTGACAGAGGCGACACGCACCCTGGCACAGCATATGGACGCCCAGGGAATGGACACATCCACGCTGCGTGGTCTGGCGAATAGCCCGGAACTGTTTGAGGCCTATAACGCGTTTTATCTGCCCGCTCGTCAGGGGTACACGGTGCCCGAGGGACTGATTGAGTTGGTGCGCCTAAGGATCGCCAGACACAACGACTGCTTTACCTGACTCAACGTTCGACTCCTGCAGTCTGCAGGAGACCTGACAGAAGAAAAAATCGCACGATTGGACTTGGACCAGGCACTGGACGGTTTCTCGCCTGCCGAGGCCCTTGCTCTGGAATACGCCGACCGTTTGGCTACCGACCATCACAACATGGACGATGCATTCTTTGACCGCCTCAAAGACCACTACAGCGACGGTCAGGTGCTGGAACTCGGCATGATGATTGGTCAGCTCATCGGTTTTGGGCGTCTGCTCGCGGTGTTGGATCTAGAGTCTAAGTTTTGCCCGATAGAAGAGTCGGTTGAACCCGTCTCAATGGCCTGAGGAAATCTTGATGCGGCGATTGCTTTTAGTCCTTAGTTTGCTGTGTCCCACGCTGGTGTTTTGCGCAACTCAGGTCGTCATGCTGGGTACGGGGACCCCGATTCCGACCCCAGAGCGAGCGGGGCCCGCCACGGCGATTGTGGTAGACGGCAAGGCTTACCTTGTGGATTTTGGTCCCGGTGTGGTGCGGCGCGCCGCTGCGGTCTCGGCGGAATACGGCGGGCCTCTTGAGGCGTTGAACGTGGAACGGCTAGACATCGCCTTTTTAACTCACTTGCATCACGACCATACCGCCGGGCTACCTGACCTTGCTTACACAAGCTGGACCCACGGGCGCGAAACGCCACTGGTCCTGTACGGGCCTGAGGGCACTGTGGCTATGGCACAAAATGTGGCCAAGGCATGGCAGGAAGACAGCCGCTACCGTCTGTATGGTTTGGAGCCCGCAACGGTGGAAGGTTGGAAAATCGATGCGCGCACCATTCAGGAGGGCATCGTCTATACCGATGAGCGCATCACGGTTGAGGCGTTTCAGGTAACCCACGGGACGTGGCCAAATGCCTTCGGTTATCGTTTCACAACGCCAGACAAGGTGATCGTCATTTCAGGCGATGCGGCCTATGACCCGAAGATGGAAGCCATGGCCAAGGATGCGGATATCTTGATTCACGAAGTTGTCTCAGAGCAGGCTTTGAGTCTGAGAACATCGTTCTGGCAG
>JAACDS010000168.1 GCA_009936895.1 Pseudomonadota bacterium | reverse complement strand
GCCGTGGATCTTCGCCAAACTGTTGGGACGGCCATTGCCCAATACTACCGAACGCTTGGATGTGATTGACCGACACTTGGCCATGATGCACGAATTTTACGGAGATGAAGCGGGGGCTCGCATTGCTCGGAAACACATGCAGGCTTACTTGCAGCGCTGGAGCGCTGGTCAGTTAACCTCGTCGTTCATGGCGCTGACCGATGGTCGTGCTCAGAGGGAGTGGCTGCGCGAGCACCGCGAGATGTTGGTTGAGATCGCCCAATCCGCGGCTCCCCAAGTGGGCGCGCAAATACCGGTTGCCGCCTGACGCGGCTTGTAAGGAGAAAGTATGTCGTTAAAGGTTCGCCGAGCACTGATCAGTGTTTCAGACAAAGCGGGTGTCGTTGAACTGGGCCAGGCATTGAACGACGCCGGCGTGGAAATACTGTCTACTGGTGGCACCTTCAGCGCGCTACAAAGCGCTGGCATTGAGGTTATTGAGGTATCTTCGCACACGGGTTTTCCGGAGATGATGGATGGCCGCGTAAAGACGCTGCATCCAAAGATTCACGGCGGGATTTTGGCGCGGCGCGGTATCGACGACGAGGTCATGCAGGCCAACGACATCGCCCCCATCGATTTGATTGTGGTCAATCTCTATCCCTTTGCGGCGACCATTGCCAGCGACGATTGCACTGACGAAATGGCCATCGAGAACATTGATATTGGCGGACCCGCCATGGTGCGCTCTGGTGCTAAGAATCACGCCAGCGTCTTGACGGTCACCAATCCGACGGATTATTCAGAAGTGATCGCTGCCGTGCAGGACAGTGGAATTGACGCTGCCATGCGTCGCGCCTACGCGGTAAAAGCGTTTCGTCATACCGCCCAATACGATGCCACCGTGGCAGGGTATCTTGGGGCTGACGAGAAGCTGCCGGACTCGCTAACTCTGACATACAACAAGATGGACGAGATGCGATACGGCGAAAACCCGCATCAGGCCGCCGCATTTTATCGTGAAGCCGGCCAGCTGCGGGCCGGTACCATTGCAAATTACCAGCAGCTTCAGGGCAAAGCTTTGTCCTACAACAACATCGCAGACACAGACGCGGCCTTGGAGTGCGTCAAAGTCTTTGACGAACCGGCCTGTGTCATCGTCAAGCATGCCAATCCCTGCGGCGTGGGCATTGGTGCGGATCTTGCTCAAGCGTACACAAAGGCCTTCGCGACAGATCCGACGTCGGCCTTTGGTGGCATCATTGCCTTCAACCGTCCGCTTAGCGGCCCGCTGTTGAATGCCATTTTGGCCAAGCAGTTTGTTGAAGTGGTGATTGCGCCGTCAGTGGATGATTCGGCAGCAGACGTTGCCAAGCAAAAGAAAAATGTCCGGTTGCTGGTTTGTGGCGCACTGGACGCTGCGCCCAGAGGCCGCGAGATCAAACGTGTTGGCGGTGGCTTACTGGTGCAAGATGCGGATGAGCTCTGCTTGGACGAGGCCGCACTGAGAGTAGTGAGCCGAATTCAGCCCAGCGAAGCTCAAATGCAAGACCTGCTGTTTGCTTGGAAAGTGGCCTGGTTCACCAAGTCGAATGCCATTGTTTATGCTCGGGACCTGCAAACCATTGGGGTAGGTGCCGGCCAAATGAGCCGTGTAATCAGCGCCAAAATTGCGGGCCTGAAGGCGGCGGAAGAGGGCCTTACGGTGCCTGGGGCTGTTATGGCATCGGACGCGTTTTTTCCGTTTCGCGACGGCATAGATGCCGCAGGTGAGGCAGGTATCGCAGCGGTCATCCAGCCAGGTGGATCGATGCGTGACCAAGAAGTGATTGATGCAGCTGACGAGCATGGTCTTGCCATGGTATTTACCGGTGTTCGACACTTTCGTCACTAACGGAGCAGCGAGGAACACAAGAGTATGAAAATTCTGGTGATCGGTTCAGGTGGACGAGAGCATGCGCTGGCGTGGAAGCTCAAGCAAAGTGCTGGCGTCGACGAGGTGCTGGTTGCGCCGGGTAATGCAGGCAGCGCAATGGAATCGGGCGTGCGTAACATCAATGTCGCGGCGACAGACATCAGTGCTTTGATCGAACTTTCTCGCAATGAAAGCATTGATTTTACCGTGGTCGGTCCAGAAGCACCCTTGGTGGCGGGGGCAGTGGATGCGTTCACTGCAGCAGGCTTTCCATGTTTTGGCCCCACGGCACAGGCGGCGCAATTGGAAGGCTCGAAGGCTTTCAGCAAAGACTTCATGCAGCGTTATGGCATTCCTACAGCGGCTCACGAAACCTTTAGCGATGCGGCGTTAGCGAAGGCTTATGTCAGTGATCGTGGCGCCCCCATCGTGATCAAGGCGGACGGATTGGCGGCCGGTAAGGGCGTTATCGTTGCTCAAACTCAAGAGCAGGCGTGTGCGACTATTGATGACATGCTCAGCGGGAGCGGTTTTGGTGAGGCGGGACATCGGGTGGTGGTGGAGGAATTTTTGCCCGGTGAAGAAGCAAGCTTTATCTGTCTATGTGATGGCTCGACGGCAATTCCCTTTGCCTCTTCCCAAGACCATAAAGCGCGAGACGATGGCGATCGCGGCCCCAATACCGGTGGCATGGGTGCCTATTCGCCGGCGCCGGTTGTGACACCCGAGGTGCATGAGCGCGCGATGTCCCAGGTCATCATGCCAACGCTTAACGGCATGGCCGCTGAGGGCACGCCCTATCGCGGATTTTTATATGCAGGCCTGATGATCAGTCCTGAGGGGGAAATCAAGGTGGTTGAATTCAATTGCCGATTCGGTGATCCCGAAGCCCAGCCGGTGATGATGAGGTTGCAGAGCGATCTGTTACCCGCGTTGCAGCAAGCAGCGGCGGGCAAGTTGCAGACCGACAGTTTGCGTTTCGATTCTCGGGTGGCACTCGGCGTTGTTATGGCCGCAGGTGGTTATCCAGCGGATTACGAAAGCGGCGATGTCATAACCGGGTTGGACAAGAATCTTGAAGATACCAAGGTATTTCATGCCGGTACGAAACTTCAGGACGAAGCCGTGGTCACGGCCGGTGGCCGAGTACTGTGCGTTGTCGGTGTTGGCGATTCCGTAGAAATTGCTCAGGTGCGTGCCTATGAGCGTATTGAATCCATCGGCTGGCGTAATCGATATTTCCGAAAAGACATTGGCTACCGCGCAGTCGGCCGAGAGGCGGGGCACTAATATGACAGTACCGCCCAAGACCGAGCACCGAGAGAACCATCCCTTGGACCGTTTGATTGCAGGGTTTGACCGTGGTCTGCGCACCTTAGCCGGTGTGCACCAGGCCTCTCGGCCAAATCCAGGGGGTGATGTCCCCGAGGCGGACCTGACGGATGCTGAGCGCGAACACGTGGCAGGCCTGATGCGGGTTAATCACGCCGGGGAAGTGTGTGCCCAGGCGTTATATGAAGGCCAAGCGCTGACTGCTCGAGACGCGGGCGCTAAAGAATCCCTGATGGCCGCTGCGGCGGAAGAGCAAGATCACTTGGTTTGGTGCCGCGCAAGGCTTCGCGAGCTAGATGCTCGACCCAGTGTGCTGGATCCAGCCTTCTTCGCCGTGTCCTATGCGCTGGGTGCTGCAGCCGGATTGCTAGGTGATCGCATCAGTTTAGGCTTTGTTGAAGCCACCGAGGATCAGGTGGTGCAACATTTGGACGAACATCTGCAAACTCTTCCCGAACAAGACACAAAAAGTCGTAAGGTGCTCGAGACCATGCGCGCCGACGAAACCCGGCACGGTGCAGAGGCGTTGGCTCAGGGTGGAGCGGAATTTCCGCAGCCAGTGAAGCGCGGGATGCGCGCCTTGGCCAAGGTCATGACGGCGACTACCTACAGAGTTTAGTCTGGTTCCCTGATTTCGAACGTATGGGATATCGCTACCCCAGCTTTTTCCAACATGATCGATGCGGAACAGTACTTTTCAGCGGTTAGCGCGATGGCGCGACGAACCCTGGCTTGGTCGATCGCGGTGCCGACGATGACAAAATGAATCGCTACTTCTTCAAAAACCGCAGGCACCGCGTCGACACGTTTGGCGTTCAGTGAGATCTCCACGTTATCAATCTGTTGCCGGCTTTTGCGCAATATCTCGACCACATCAAATGCCGTACAGCCTCCCAAACCCATCAGCATCAGCTCCATAGGGCGACTGCCTTTGTCCTGACCACCGCTGTCACGTGGACCATCCATCAAAACCTGATGTCCAGATTCGTTGCTTGCAACAAAGTGAACGTTGCCCTGCCAACTGATATCTACCTGCATTGTCTTTTCCTGATTACGCCTTTTTCGGCGGGATTCGAGGCCAACCGCTGCCGCATCCGGTCGATTGTCCCGGTTGAACCTTTGATTTTCGAGCAAAGACAGCCCGTAAACCGCAGCTGGTAGGGATTTTACTACCGTTGGTCACCCTACGGGCGCGATTTTGCCAGTGAGGCATAAAGTCAAAGATCAAGAAAGGCCCACTAGTTCACATTCCGTTTTGGGAGTGAATTGGTGAAGGAAGGAATTGGTGAAGGAAGGAATTGATAAAGAAAGAAGGATCAGGCCAAGACTGGCAAGGCAGAAAGAAGATGCAAGAAAAGATTCGATTAGACAAACACGTGAATGGAAGCGCGAAGGTTGGTAGCGAAATGAGTAAGCGAGCCTTTTACCTAGAGCACGACACGGGAAAAGAAGTAGGAAAAAACAAACTGTCTTTGAGTTGGAAAAAAACAGGAGAGATTGCATGAAAGGTAGAGTAAGAGAAATCAACCCGCAGAATAATGTGAGCGCGATGGTAAATCCTATGAGAGGAGCGGCGAGCAGATCGGGCGTCTTGGCGTCAAGCCTGATGTCTTCCAATCGATTGGAAGAGGCACATGGGCGATGTGCGCGTGGCGATGATACTGAGTAACATTTTGAAGCCTACCGGGAACAGCTCGAATCAGCGATGCCGATCACACTGAAGTGTCTTTCAGCGGTGAGTGAAATTGCCGAGCCTATCTTGGTCGCACTGCTTCACGGGGCGGCGATTCGAAAATTCAAAGCAAAGGATATGGTGCTGGCGCCGGATGAGCCGGACGATCGGATTCATCTCGTTGTTGATGGTGTGATAACGCTGCATACCCATACCGAGAACGGGCGACAGATCATCAACGATTATCTGGGTCGTGGCTTTCTTTTCGGAGAAACCGCGTTGACGGAACCCGAAGGTGCTGATTTTTGGGCTTGTTCCAAAGGGGCGAGCACCGTGGCTTCGATTAACAGGGAGCGATTCATCGAAGTGGGCATGGCCAATCCCAGTTTGCTTCGCGTGTTAACGGCGCAATTGATTCGACGGTTACGGTCTGCAGACCACAAAGCTCGCGATTTGGCATTTTTGGATGTGAGTGGCCGTGTTGCCAACGCGTTGCAGCAATTGGCGAAAGGGCCTTGCGCCATTACCCATCCGGACGGCATGCAAATCCGCATGACTCGACAGGAAATTGGCTTAATTGTGGGCTGCTCTCGGGAAATGGTTGGGCGGGCGATTAAGGCGCTGGCTCAAGAGTGCGCGATTGAAGTGAGCGGCAAAAATATTGTTGTTCGGGGAACGCGCTAGCGATCAAACAGCTCTGACAACGCGGTGCCCGGACTGGGCTCGCGCATCAGGGCTTCACCAACTAAAAAGCAGTAAACGTCATGAGCAATCATGGCGTTTACGTCTTCTGTTGTGGCGATACCGCTTTCGGTCACAACCGTGATGTCGGCTGGTATTTCAGACAGCAAATCGAAGGTGTTGTTCAACGATGTGCTGAAGGTTTTTAGGTTTCGGTTGTTGATGCCGATAAGCGTGGGGTCCAGTGTTAGTGCGATCTCGAGCTCCTTCGCGTCATGGACCTCGATCAGGACATCCAAACCGATGTCTTGGGCTGTGCGATACAGCGACTTCAGTTCCGTTGGTGTAAGTGCGCTGACGATGAGGAGTACGCAGTCAGCGTCCATCAGGCGCGCTTCAAAAATTTGGTATGGATCAATGGTGAAGTCTTTGCGAATGATGGGCAGTTCTATCGCTGCCCGCACTGCTCTGAGGTAGGCGTCACTGCCTTGAAAATACTCTTCATCGGTAAGCACGGACAGGCAGGCTGCGCCGTGGGCCGCATAGTCTTTGGCGATACCAGCGGGATCAAAGTTTGCTCGAATAACGCCCTTGCTTGGCGAGGCTTTTTTGATTTCTGCAATGACACCCGGTTGTTTCAGCATGGCTTGTTTGCGCAATGCTTCAACAAATCCCCTTGGGTTTGGCAGCACGGTATTGGCCAGCCGGGTTTCCAATTCGGCTTGGCTCTCACCGCTCTTGCGTTCAATCAGCTCGGTCTTTTTTGTCGCGATAATGCGATCAAGAATTGTGCTCATGATTGGGTGTCCGTCTTGGACATTAGCGAGGTAATCCGCACCAACTCCGTCAGGCGTTCGTTGGCCAGGCCGCTGGAAATTGCGTCTTGGGCCATGGCGACACCGTTCGCCATGGAATTCGCGATGCCGCTGACATAGATGGCGGCGCCGGCGTTAAGTGCAACGATGTCGGCAGCAGCGCTGTCGTCATCGGTGAGGGACTGCTTGACCAGAGCAAGACTGGTTTCCGCTGAATCCGCAATGATAGCCGCGTTTTCCTCAGGCGTTCTAGGCGAAAGACCAAAATCTTCAGGGGACATGTCGTATTCGGTAATGACGCCTTGCTTCACCTCCACCACATGAGTGGGGGCATCCAGCCGAATCTCATCCAAGCCGTTGCTGTGACCCACCATGGCGTGCTCGGATCCTAACAGCTGCAGTACCTGAGCCATTTTGCGCTGCCAATCCTGAGAGAAAACGCCAATCACCTGGCGCGTGGCACCGGCAGGATTGGTCATCGGCCCAAGCACGTTCATGAGCGTGCGAATGCCAATTTCCTGTCGTATTCGGCCGGCGAAACGCATGGCGCTGTGATGGGCTTGCGCAAACATAAAACCAACGCCAATCTCGTCGATACAGGTGGCGATCTGCTCGGGTGTTAGCGCTAGCGCAACACCTGCGGCTTCCAAAACGTCTGCGCTGCCGCTAAAGCTCGTCATTTTTCGATTGCCATGCTTTGCCACTTTGGCACCGCTGCTGGCTGCAACGAATGCGGCGGCTGTTGAGATATTGAAAAGCTTGCTACCGCTGCCGCCGGTGCCGCAGGTGTCCACGATCACCTCGCTTTTAACAGGCACCTTTGTGGAAAGGTTACGCATGGTCATCGCTGCGCCGGCGATTTCTTCAGGCGTTTCGCCTTTGACACGCAGTGCTGCAAGTAGAGCGCCGATTTGGCCCGGGGTGGCTTCGCCTGACATGATCTGATCGAACACGTCAGCCGCATTGTCTTGGCTTAGGTTTTGGCCTCCAACAATGCGGGCCAAGGCTTCGGGTATGTTCATATATTTTCCGTTTCAGCGCTGCAGAAAGTTATTGAGCAGCTGGTGGCCGTGCTGGGTCAGAATCGATTCTGGATGAAATTGCACTCCTTCCACATCAAGCTCACGATGGCGCAGCCCCATAATCGCATCAACCTCTCCGTTTTCCTCGGTCCAGGCAGTGATTTCCAAACAGTCAGGTAGGCTGTCCGGTTCGACGACCAGCGAGTGGTACCGGGTCGCAAGAAACGGATTATCCAGATTGGTGAAAACGCCGCTGCCCTGATGATGAATCATGGACGTTTTACCGTGCATTACTTCCTTGGCCCGAACGACCTTTCCTCCGAAACCTTGGCCGATGCTTTGATGTCCTAAGCAGATACCGAGCAGGGGAATTTTGCCCGCGAAACAGGCCACGGTCTCCAGTGAGATACCGGCTTCGTTCGGCGTACAGGGGCCCGGCGAAATCACAATTTTTTCGGGAGCAAGGTGCTCAATATCCCCGATGCTGATCTCGTCGTTGCGTCGAACCGTGACGTCTGCTCCGAGTTCCAGCAGATATTGCACCACGTTAAAGGTAAAGGAGTCGTAGTTGTCGATCATCAGAATCATGGCTTTGCTCCGGCAGTCGAGTGCTCGGGGTTGATCATGCGATTCTCTGCCATGGCGGCGGCACGGAAAATCGCCCGTCCTTTGTTCAGACTTTCCTTCCACTCTAGCCTGGGGATCGAGTAGTGAACGATACCCCCGCCGGCTTGAATATAGAGGTAACCGTCCTTGATCACAGCGGTGCGAATGGCGATGGCAGTATCCATGTTGCCGTTCCACGCTAAATAGCCCACTGCTCCCCCATAGATCCCACGTTTGACGGGTTCCAACTCGTCGATAATCTCCATAGCGCGGACCTTGGGGGCCCCCGAGAGCGTACCTACAGGCAAGGTGGCGCGCAGTACATCCATGGCCGACCTTTCTGGCAACAGCTTGCCTTCAACCGTGGAAGAAAGGTGCATGACGTGGGAATAGCGTTCGATGGCAAAGCGTTCGGTCACTTCAACGGAGCCCGCTTGGGAGACCCGGCCTACGTCGTTGCGGCCGAGATCAATCAGCATCAAATGCTCAGCGATTTCTTTCGGGTCTGCTTTAAGCTCGGCTTCGAACATGAGGTCTTCATCTTCTGTGTGACCGCGCCGACGCGTGCCAGCCAGTGGACGATTGGTAATAACGCCATCCTCGACACGGGCGAGAATTTCCGGTGATGAACTGACAATCTGGAAGTCGTCCAAGTCCATGAAGTACATGTACGGCGACGGATTGAGGCTGCGCAGTGCTCGGTACATGTTGATGGAAGGCGCTTGAAATGGAATGTGCATGCGCTGAGCGAGGACCACTTGCATCACATCCCCAGCCCGGGTGTACTCTTTGATGTGCTCCACGGCCTCTTTGAACGCGTCTTCGCCAAACTCTGAAACGAAGTCGCTTTCGCTCAAAGTCTGATTGGCGTTGCCATGTTCCAGGCCCTGTACCGGCAGCGCCAAGGACGCCTCTCGGTCTTGCAGGGTGTGCCGCATACGGTTCTCAGCATCGGGATCATCGGCATCGACCAAGCTAATCATTTTCATTCGGCCTTCGAGGTTGTCGACCACGACGACCTCCTCGCTGATCATCAATACGATGTCAGGGGTATCTAGGCGATCTCCCGAAATACTGGGCTGCAGGCGCTTTTCGACGTAGCGCACGGTGTCATAGCCGAAGTACCCAACCAGTCCCCCAAAAAATCGGGGCAGTCCTTCCACCTCGGCAACGTCGAAGCGTTGTTGAAATTCTTCGATGAACGTGAGCGGATCGTCAGTCTCAACTTCTTCGACCACGGTGCCCTCGGTGATGATCTGAACCCGTTCATTGGTCACCTTGACGATGGTTCGCGCAGGCAGGCCGATGATGGAATAACGGCCCCATTTTTCGCCACCTTGGGCAGACTCAAGCAAATAGCTGTAGGGACCCTTTGCGAGTTTCAGATAGACCGATAGCGGAGTGTCTAAGTCAGCAAGGGCTTCGTGTACGACGGGGGTGCGCCGATAAATGGGATTGGAAGTTGTCATGTGTCGTTCCGAGGAAATGAAGAAAGGATTAACCGAGACGTCTATACGGGCAGGCCATCGATAAGCCTCGCCAGAGTCTCAAACGCGTTTAGCGTCGCCAGCATCCTCGCCAAGGCGCTTCATTTCTGTTCTGGTGCACACAAGACATTGCCATTGCCTATTGATTCGTGAGTGTTAAGTAACGCCGCGAGTGTAACGGTTCGCGATCCAAACAATACGCGAAGGCTATCACGCCATTGGGTCATTGTGGAGAACCCGACCTGTTAAGGCCGAGTTTAAATAGTGGTCGGCAATATCTCATTCATCCGATCAAAGACCAAGGTGGGCTCTAAGGTGGCCACATCGATGCCGTGGTTGTATCCATTGCGATAACAGGCCACATCAAGCTTCGCGGCCTTGGCTGCGTCTACGTCGGTTATAGAGTCGCCCACCATTAAACTGCATGAAGCCGCTACGCCTAATTGTTTCAGGCAGAGCAGTATGGGGTCGGGTGCGGGTTTGGGCTGCGCCGCCGTGTCGCCGCACACGACGGACTGAAAATATCCATTCAGGGATAGCGCCGATAAAAGTGGCATCGTGAAGCGCGTGGGCTTGTTGGTGACCACAGCCAGCTTTTTGCCCGATCCACGCAGACTATCCAATGTGTCGATGACGCCAGCATAAGGGGAGCTCAGTTCGGCGACATGATCCGCGTAATGATTGAGGAAATTGTCCAGCAAGGCGTCGACCGCGACTGGGTCCAGAGTCACACCGTGATGATCAAGGGCTTGGGTGAGCGAGAATCTGGCACCGTGCCCAATCCACAGTCTGGCTTGGGCTTCGGTAACACCGGGCAACCCGGCATTTTGAAGGCTGGTATTGAGCGCGCCACCAAGATCTGGCGCGGTGTCGACGAGGGTGCCATCCAGATCGAACAAGTACGCATCGTAAGATTTCATTCAGCTATGCGTCGGCAATTTCATCTCGCATAGCGCTGATGGTATCCGTGTAATTGTCGGCACCAAAAATCGCTGTGCCCGCCACGAAGGCATCGGCACCAGCCGCGGCAGCAGCTCCGATATTGTCAATTTTGATACCACCATCAATCTGCAAGCGGATGTCGCGACCACTGGCATCAATAAGATGTCGTGCTTGCCGGAGTTTGTCGAGGCTCGAGGGGATAAAGGCCTGTCCGCCAAAGCCCGGGTTCACAGACATGATGAGGATCAAATCCAGCATATCGATGACGGGTTCAAGAGCACTGAGCGGTGTTGCAGGATTAAAGACCAATCCCGCTTTAGCACCACCATCGGTAATCATGCTCAACGTTCGGTGCAGGTGTTCGGTGGATTCTGGATGCACGGTGATGTAGTCAGCTCCGGCAGCAAGGAAATCCTCTACCAGCCGATCAACCGGTTTCACCATCAGGTGAACGTCGATGCAGGCATCAATGCCCGCTTTACGCAGAGCCCTGAGTACCAAGGGCCCCACGGACAAGTTGGGAACGTAATGATTGTCCATCACATCGAAGTGAATAGTGTCGGCACCGGCAGCTAATACGTCGGAGACCTCTTCGCCCAGACGAGCGAAGTCGGCGGCCAAAATCGACGGACAAATCCAGGGAGGAGCGGAAGGGTTCATGGCGGCTCACGTTTCACAAAGCGCTATGTTAACCGAGCTGTTACCAGATGCATGTGTTTTCGACAGCAAAGGCTCGGCTAATCGTAGGGCGGCTCCGCGTTGGCGTAGGCGTATTCTTCCGGCGTGCCGATATCTGTCCATTTACCGTGGTGGATTTGGGCCGAGACTTGGCCTTTGGCCACTGCCTTGAATAACAGATCTCGCAGAGAAAAAGCCCCTTGGGGTGATCCGATAAACAAATCTTGATGGATCAGCGCAATACCTGCATAGACGTAGTCTGTGCCTCGCGAACGGATGCGGCCCTCGGCGCAGTCAAAATCACCGATGTCGCGGCTTGCTGGTGTTGGCACCAGCACCAGGTGTGCCAAGTCGCCCTTGCCGAGCCCAAGAGGGGCGTGGGCAAAATCGAAGTCGGTGTAAATGTCGGCATTGCAGACCATGAAGACGTCGTCCTTAAGCAATGGCAATGCTTTTTTGATGCCGCCTCCGGTTTCCAGAAGTTCCGCCTCGCGGCTATACCGGATGGGCAGGCCTATGGCCATCCCGTCACCGATTTCGCGCTCAATCTGCTGGGCTAAATGGTGGGTATTAATCACCGCTTCGCTAATGCCAGCCTGCTTGAGCCGGCCAAGTATTCGTTGAATGAGCGACTGCCCTCGCACAGGAAGCAACGGTTTCGGCGTGCGATCGGTCAGTGGTGCCAGTCGACTGCCTCGGCCTGCCGCGAGCAGCATGGCTTTCATCGGGATCTCCCGGCGTTTGATGCCGGCTGCATCAACCTGTGTTGTGACGCCGCGATTGCCCAACGCCTGAGCAGTTTGGCTAGCGCGATCAGATCAGGATATTGATGGGCAACCGCAGCGGCGCGGCTCAACACCGATGGGATATAACCGAGGTGACTGGACTTACCATCGCGCAGGTGCAGCCTCGCAAAAATACCGACTGCCTTAATTTGCCTCTGAATCGCGCATGCATCATGCCACCACATGACCTTTTTCGGCGGCATGCTTGCCAGTAGCGGGTGACGTCCGGCAAATCGTCCCATTGCCGCGCGGATAAGTGATTCGTCGTGGGTGAAATAGCAATCTCTCAGTAGCGACGCTGGGTCGTACAGCGCGGGGCCAATCAAGGCGTCCTGAAAGTCCACCATGCCGATTGTGCTCTGGTCGCCGGCTTCGCTGCGGAGCAACAGATTGCGGCAGTGATAGTCTCGATGAACACAGACCTTGGGTTGTTCGAGCATCGCAAGCACCAAGGTTGCGCGAGCGTCTGCAAGCGTGGCGGCATCTGTGGGCCTAGGTGGCGTTTCTATTAGCTGTTCGGCGAACCACTCAGCGCAGAGATCAAACTCCACGATCAGGCGCGCTTCGTCATAGGGGGGGATGGCTGGGTCAGCGATTTCCTGTAGCGGCAGTAAGGCGTCCAATGCGCTATCGACCAGTCGCTGTAACGCCAACGAGTCACCTGCAGCTGACTCATAGGCGTCGGACAAGTGAAGGCTTCCCAAGTCTTCCATAAGGAAAAATCCGCGCTCGAAGTCCGAAGCCACAAGTTGAGGTGCGCCAACGGCCTGAAACACCTGGGCCAAGACCACGAATTGCGGGTTATTCTCAAGGGCCGGTGGACTCCACATGGCTACCCAGGATCGGTTGGAAGCATCGCCGCGCACGCGATAGAAGTGGCGATGACTTGCCTCCACGCGCAGGGCCTTCAAAGAAACTTTCGTGTCGTCGCGGGAGCGCGTTGATCGAGTCTCGGGCTCAAGCAGCGTTATTTGCTCAAGACACCAGTCAGCCAGCGCATTCTGTGTATTTTTTTCTGTAGGCACGATTAGATTATATCCGAGGGGACAATTCTTTTATCATGCTGCGATGAAAAATACCCGCTCCTCTCTATGGCTGCTGACCACGATAGCTCTGCCGCTGCTGGCCGCTATCGGCATGGCATCGGAATACCCCAATGGGTCCACAGCTGCGGGGCTCTATTCAAATATGGCTGTCGATCTCTACCAGCGGCATTCGGAACCTGATGCAGCAAATTTTGGCCAGTGCCTTGGTGGCTATGTGCTCCCACCACACCTGACACCAAAGGCCGTGGTCAGCGATTCTGGTGACCGAGTGATTACTGCGGAGCTGGACAGTTTGGTGGGTCGTCAAGCCGGAGTGGTGCATCTGCAGGGCAACGTTGTCATTAATGACGGACGACGCGTCTTGCTGGCGGAAGAAGCCCTGCTGAATCAAGACGATCGGCGCCTGGGCTTTCCCCGGGGGTTGATTGTTGGGCAAAACGACTTGGTGGTGCAGGGTCAGCAAGCCAGCATGGGCTTAGACGGTGAAAGTTTGGACTTACGTACCGTGCAATGGCTGATGCCCAAACAAAATTTGCGCGGCACGGCTGCGACACTCCAGCGCTCCAGTGCAGGAGCTGTCGTATTGACCGATGCCGAGTTGACACGTTGCTCTCCGGGTAACGCGGGTTGGTCTTTAAGGGTCAGTGAGCTCCAGGTCAATGAAGCAGAGAGTGCTGCGCAGGCCAAGGGCGCGGTGCTGCGGATTAAGTCTGTGCCAGTAGCGTATCTGCCAAGGATGCGGATCTCCATGGACGGCAAGCAATCGAGTGGCTGGCAATTACCCACCGGTGGTGTCAGTAGCCGAGACGGTCTTGAGCTTGGAATCCCCTATTACTGGGACGTATCGCCAGCATTGGACGTGACCATCGCACCTCGCTTGGTCAGTCGACGCGGTGCAGGAGCAGAAGCCCAAGTTCGATACGACAGCCCAATGCAAAATGCCACCGTCGACCTGTCGTATCTGGCCTCGGATGACCTCTACAATGGCTTATTTGACCGTAGAACGTACAAGGCTTTGGGCGGCGAAACGACGCTAGGCTCCTTCGATTCTGCTGATCGCTGGCTGGTATCGATGGATCAGGAAGGCAGTTTGGGTCCGCTGACAACCCGAGTGGATTTCGCACGAAGCAGCGACCGCGACTTTTTCCGTGACCTTGATTCCTATGTTGGGCTCACGAACCCCTATGCGCTCAGTCAATTTGCTGAGATCGCTTACACAACGGATAAACTGGATTTGCGCGTTCGTTCTCTAGGGTTCCAGCGATTAGATGAGCTCGACACCTTGGATTACGAGTCCAGTCCGGCCTTGATGCTGAACTACAGGTCGAACCCAAGTCACCAGGGGTTTACTTGGGCGATGAGGTCTCAATGGGCGGATTTTGATGCCCAGCTAGCCCGCTTCAACGCGGGTCAGTTGGCCATATCCCCCAAGGAAGGGAGCAGAATTCATGTCGAACCCTTTCTGAGTTTTCGACAGGACGGAGGCAGCGGGTTTTGGGCGCTGCGTGGCGGCTACAAGTTCACCGAATACCATCTGGACGGGCCCATGTCGAATGTGGGTCTCTACGATGATCCGCAGACAGACAGAGGCATTGGGTTTTTCAGTGCCGACGCGGGACTGTTCTTTGAACGCGACATCACGGTGGGCAATGATCGGCTGATGCAAACCTTGGAGCCGAGAATTTATTACTTGAATCAAGCCTACGAAGCGCAAGATAACTTGCCGGTGTTCGATAGCATGCCGCTGAGTATGACGTTTGATCAGCTGTTTTCTGACAACCGTTTCGCAGGACTGGAC
Organism: Pseudomonadota bacterium; assembly: GCA_009936895.1. Taxonomy (GTDB): domain Bacteria; phylum Pseudomonadota; class Gammaproteobacteria; order Pseudomonadales; family Azotimanducaceae; genus UBA4421. The sequence goes on along the minus strand of JAACDS010000168.1, from coordinate 6,490 downwards.
CGCATCGGCGATGCAGACCGTCTCACCCTAGCGGCTACCAGTCGAGTGTTGTCCGCTTCAGGAAGAGAGCTAGGATCCTTCGCTCTGGCCTACATGGACCACTTGTCGAATCCGCGCGTCGAGTGGCCTGGGCCGGCTGATATCGGTGCCAGTGATCTGGTGGCCAGTGAGCAAATCGTCAATGTTGAGGAAGGCTGGCAGCTGCGCGCGCGGCAATTGTGGAGCGTGGAGCGTAGTGCATGGGAAGAGCTGGGGGCATCATTGCACCTGCGTGGAACCGGACGCAGCATCTATAATGTTGGCGTGAACCGGCGTGTGCTGGACGATATCGAGCAGGCTGAATTTTCGGCCTACGCGCCCCTTAACCATAATGTGGCCATAACCAGTCGATGGCACTACGATTTGGAAGGTCACCGAACATTGGAAGCCTTTGTTGGCCTGGAGTACGACGATTGCTGTGTCCGGTTTAGACTATTGGCCCGTCAATATTTGGAAAATCCGAGCTATAGGAACTATGGCCTGCCACAATCGCTGCTGCCCCTTGACGATCTGCGCACAGATCGCGGCGTTATGTTGGAAGTGCAGTTAAAAGGTTTGGCGGGAATTGGTAGTAAAGTAGACGCATTGCTGCGTCGTAGTGTGTACGGTTATGGCTCGCCAGAAGGCTTGGGTCGCTAAAGCAGGTGTCGCTTCATTCGGCGAGATGGGCTGTCGTTAACGGAATTGATCAGGGAAAACATGAATAATCAAATCGTGAAAAGTAGTGCAGCGTTTCCGGCCCAGGTCGGTAACTGGTTGGCGACACTGCTGATGGTCCTGCTGCCGCTGCAGGCAGTTGCAGAATACCAACGCCTAGAAGCCATCGTCGCCGTGGTAGACGATGATGTTGTGTTGGCCAGTGAGCTGATGACGCGCTTGGAAACCGTGCGTCGCTCCATTGCCGAGAACAATCTGCAACCACCCCCCGGCGACGTGTTGATCAATCAGATCATGGAGCGCCTGATTATTGAGAACATTCAACTGCAGGAAGCGGAAAAGCGCGGCGTAACTGTTGACGATGAGTCCTTGGCGCGGGCTGTGGGCAGCTTTGCGAGCAACAACAACATGACCATGGAAGAGTTTCAGCAAACCCTGGCCGAAGACGGTACAAGTTATCGCCAGTTCCGTGAAGACATTCGGGCCGAACTGATCATCTCTCGACTTCAGCGCGCAATGATTAACCGGCGAATCGCGATCAGCGAGCAGGATGTTCAAGCGCTGTTGAATTCTCCCTTTTACCAGCAAATGTTCTCGGACGAGTACCGCGTGGGGCATATCATGCGCTCCCTGGAAGACGATGCGACCGAGGCCGATAGAGAGGCTGCAGTGGTCGAAGCTGCGGGATTCGCAGAAGAATTGCGCAACGGTGCGGATTTTGCCCAAATGGCCATCGCCAAGTCATCAGCCAGTACGGCGCTGGAAGGTGGCGATCTAGGTTGGCGGCGTGCAGGTGAACTGCCTACGCTGTTTTCGGATGCCGTATTAGATATGCAGGTCGAAGACGTTGTAGGGCCGATTGTCACAGGCTCCACGATTCACATCATAAAGTTATTGGAGCAGCGCGGTGCAGGGACTGAGCGTCTCGCCCAAACCAACGTCAGCCATATTTTGATTCGGCCTTCAGAGATTGTTACCTCTGAGCAGGCGCGAGAACAAGCCCAAGAGATTTACCAACGTATTCAAGACGGTGAGGACTTCGCTGAACTGGCGAAAGCGTTTTCAGAGGACCCGGCCAGCGCGCTAAACGGCGGCGTCTTGGGCTGGTCGACTCCCGATCAGTTCGTGCCGCAATTTGCCGAAGTCATGTCGCAATCGGATGTCGGTGAGGTGAGCGAGCCGTTCGAAAGCGAATTCGGTTGGCATATTCTTTTGGTAGAGGATCGGCGCGAACAAGACATGAGTGATGAGGCCCGACGGAATATGGCGATGGATCTGTTGTTCCGCCGTCGATTTGAAGAAGAGCGTCAGGAATGGTTGAAAGAAATTCGTGATGAGGCCTTTGTCGAACTGCGTCTCTGACGAGTCGCTGCCATGATCGCCATCACACCCGGTGAGCCTGGAGGGATTGGTCCGGATCTCGTGATTCAGGCCGCCCAGCAAGATCGATCTCAGGGCTGGGTTGTCGTGGCAGACGCGAAAATGTTGGAAGAGCGAGCGCAGCTTCTGGATCTGCCATTGTCCATCAACGAATATCTGGAATCGCCGAGTACGCAGGCGGGCGTTCTTACCGTGCTCAACACGCCTCTGGCGGAATCGGTGCGGGCGGGAGAACTTTGCGTTAATAACGCCAAGGGTACGTTGCATGCTTTGGATCGCGCCATTACTGGGTGTTTAGAGGGGCGCTTCGCTGCCTTAGTCACCGGGCCAATGCAAAAGTCTGTGATCATGGATGCTGGCTTTGCATTCTCAGGCCACACCGAGCATCTGGCCGAGCGGTCGGGTGTGGATGATGTCGTTATGATGCTGGCCACGGGCGCCATGCGGGTTTCGTTGGCGACCACCCACCTACCCTTGCATGCGGTTCCAGGCGCGCTTACACAAACGCTTCTGGAGCGACGGCTGCGCATTCTGCATCACGCCATGCAGCGTCAGTTTGGGTTAGCGACACCGCGTCTGCTGGTTTGCGGGCTCAATCCACATGCTGGCGAGTCGGGCCATATGGGTCGTGAAGAAATCGATGTCATTACCCCGGTGTGTGAGAAACTCTGCGCCGAGGGCTTGCTGATTCGCGGTCCCTTACCCGCAGACACCCTTTTTACCCCTCAGTATCTGAACGACGCCGATGCGGTGATGGCCATGTTCCACGATCAAGGCTTGCCGGTGCTCAAATACTCAGGCTTCGGCAGTGCTGTGAACATCACATTGGGGCTACCCTTTATCCGAACCTCAGTCGATCACGGCACCGCCCTGGATTTGGCGGGCACCGGGCAGGCCAATCTGGGGTCTTTTCTCGCAGCATTATCAGCGGCGAACACCATGACGGAACGAACCCGTGCGACCGCGTAAGCGCTTTGGACAGCATTTTCTGCACGATACGAGGATCTTGCAGGGAATTGCGTCGGCGATGGCGCTGCGGCCCGGACAGCAGGTGTTCGAGATCGGTCCGGGACAGGGCGCGCTGACCGAGTATTTGTTCGATCAACGCTTAGAGCGCTATCTGGCGGTTGAGATTGATCGCGATCTGGCGCCGCTGCTTCCCGCGAAATTCCCCGGCATAGAGGTGTTGGAGCAGGACATATTGCGAACGGATTTTGCCGCAGTGTTGAGCGCACCTGACCAAGGGGGCTCCGGCTGGCGGGTGGTCGGCAATTTGCCGTATAACATTTCATCACCTTTGTTGATGCAGTTAGTGGATCATGTGCTTGCCGAGCCTATGAACGTTGCAGACATGCATTTTATGCTGCAGAAAGAGATGGCCGAGCGCTTGAGCGCCGTACCCGGCAGTAAGGCCTGGGGACGATTGAGTGTTATGACTCAGGTCACATTGGATGTGCAGTACCTGTTTGACGTGCCGCCAGAGAGTTTTCGACCACCGCCGAAGGTTGATTCGTCGATTATTCGACTGACTCCCAAAAAGGATCTAACCCTTCCGGTTACTCGAAAGAGCTTGGATCAGGTGCTGCGTTTGGCCTTTGCTGGTCGTCGTAAACGCATGTCGAATGCCCTGAAATCGCTTAACCTTGACTGGCAGAAGCTGTCGGTAGATCCGGGTCTGCGGGCGGATGACGTCTCAATCGAGAATTTTTTGATCATCGCCGGTCAGACTGAAAATCTGCAGGATTAAGGTTTGTCACAAGAATAAAGCGGGGATCATATTTTGCCTGAAAGCAGCGGTGAGCAACCCATAGAGGTGTCGGTAAACGTGCACTACCTCGACCGAGAGTCTGCGCCTGAAGAAGAACGTTACGCTTTCGCCTACACCATTACGATAATCAATCACGGCAGCGTAGCCAGTCAGTTACTTAATCGGCACTGGATTATTACGGATGGTCTTGGCGGCGTTCAGGAAGTCAAAGGCCCTGGTGTCATTGGGCAGCAGCCCTGGCTGGGCGAAGGCGAACAATTCAGGTACACCAGTGGTGCTGTGTTAAAGACCCCGGTAGGCACCATGCAGGGCAGCTATCAGTTCCGTACTGATGGCGACGCTCACTTCGATGTGCCGATTGATGTTTTCTCGCTTCGTGTCGATGGCATGGTGCATTAACCGCCGTGGCCGTTTACGCCGTCGGCGATGTGCAAGGCTGTTGGCGAGAGCTGGAAGCGCTCTTGCTCAAAGTTCAGTTTAAGGACTCGGACGAACTGTGGTTGGCGGGTGACCTCATTAACCGCGGGCCGGATTCGCTCAGGGTACTGCGCGAGCTGCGGGACTTCCGGGCGCAAACGCGAATCGTTTTGGGGAATCATGACTTGCATTTTCTTGCCATTGTTTTCGGCGGTCACTCGGCTGGCGCCAAGGATACCTTTGGCGAGCTGCTGGCAGCAGACGATGTCGAAGAGCTGGCGCATTGGTTGCGTCGTCAGAAGCTCCTGCATACAGATTTTGGATACACCATGGTCCACGCTGGTCTGCCGCCCCAGTGGGATCTCAAGCACGCGCAAAGCTACGCGCAAGAAGTGGAGGCGGTGATTGGCCAAAGTGATCAGGATGCCGAGACGGCGGATATTTCGTATCGCGATTTCTTTGCCGCAATGTACGGCAACAAACCATCGCATTGGGATCAGGCATTAAGCGGCATGGAGCGATTGCGCTGCATCGTCAACTATCTCACGCGTATGAGGCTGCTGTACCCAGATGGTTCCTTGGACTTTGCGCACAAGGGTCCGGTGCGCGACTTGCCGCAGGGACTATCACCTTGGTTTGCCAGTGAGCCCAGCCAGCGTAATGGTGAAACCGTATTGTTCGGACACTGGGCTTCACTGAATGGTGACGCTCGTGCACCGCGATGTGTCGCCTTGGACACAGGCTGTGTCTGGGGGCGAAAGCTCACGGCGTATCGCTTGGATGATGGCGTTAAAATAACTCAGCCGGCCATGATCGGGCAGTGATGTGTTAACAGACGATCTCGACATATATCTTGTAGGCGGCGCAGTACGTGATCGCCTCATCGCCGAGCGAGCCGGTCAAAGAGCCGATGCCTCGCCCAGCGATCGGGATTGGGTGGTTGTTGGCGCGGCGGCGCAACAACTGCTGGATCGGGGTTTCGCTCAAATCGGCAAAGATTTCCCCGTCTTTTTGCACCCGGACACCAAGGAAGAATATGCCTTGGCACGAATCGAGCGAAAGCGGGGTGCGGGTCATACGGGTTTCGATGTGGACGCCAACCCAGGCGTGACATTGAGCGAAGATCTTAGCAGGCGAGACCTAACCATTAATGCCATTGCCCAAGGGGCGGATGGGCAGCTCATCGATCCCCACGGTGGTGAAGCGGATATTGCCGCAGGATGCCTTCGCCATGTTTCCGATGCCTTTGTGGAGGATCCCCTGAGGGTTTTTCGGGTGGCTCGATTTGCTGCACAGCTACCGGGGTTTGAGGTGGCGCCAGAGACTCAGGTACTGCTTAGGAATATGTGTGATGGCAGAGAATTGCTAACGCTGTCTGCGGAGCGTGTTTGGCAGGAATTCGTCAAAGCCTTGGTCGCGCCTCAACCGCATCGATTCTTTGAGGTGCTGCGATCCTGTCACGGGCTGTCTGATTGGCTGCCGGAATGCCAGACTATGCCGCTGGACCAGTTGGCAGGGCACCGGCCAGAGCCGCTGGAACGTTTCGCTCTTCTTCCGTTAAGCACCCATGATGTACAGGCCTTAGCCGGACGCTTGCTGGCTCCCAAGGCCTTTGTGCAAGCAGCAGTGGATCGCATGTCCTATCTGTCGCTGCTTTCCGATTGGCCGCAAGTGGATGGGGTGGCGTTGTTTCAGGCCGTTGAGCAACTCAAAGCGCTTCACGACAGCCGGCGATTGGTCTTGATCATGCAATTGATGGATTCACCCACACTTCGGCACAGGCTTGAGCGTGAGCTGTTGCCGCTGTTGGCCGAACTGAAAAACCTAGCACTGCCCGCAGATCGGGCGGCCACGCTGAAGGGCGCTGCGTTTGGCGAGGCCCTGACAGAGATTCGGGTTCAGTACTTGAATGAACGGCTAGCTGCGCTCTAACGGGCCGGGCAAGCTCTGCCGATAAATCTCGACCCCAACAGATCTCGCGTCTCTGACAGCCTGTGGTTTTTCAACCCGGACAGTAACGGCCTTGGCGGTTGGATGATCCAAGGTCAATGCCGCTAGGTCTTCTACCAAGGACTCAATCAGTAGGTATTCCCCTTCGACTGTCAGCTGTGCCGCCTGAGATGCAAGCTCTGCATAGTTTAATGTATCGGCTATGTTCTGGCTTTTCGCCGCCGGTTGGGTGTCGGTAAAAATCGTTAGGTTGATAACCACCTGTTGAGTTTGGACCCG
>JAACDS010000003.1 GCA_009936895.1 Pseudomonadota bacterium | reverse complement strand
GGCAAGACTACGGTCGCGTGTCGGCGGCTATGTCGGCAATGAAACCTCAGGGGGACGCCAGCTGCAAATCGGTCAGAGCGCTGTTGCTACAGCCATGGTTTTGTCCTGGTTTTTCAGCATCTGACGCCACTGTACGCCTTTTGACCGCACATTCGAAAAACTACCGCCGTCCAGAATTGAGCAGCGACCCTCGATGCGCGGGGGTGTCTCATCATCCGATGTCGCAAGTGCGATCTGATAGCTCAAATCGTCCCGCTGGATGCTCACCTCGAATCCAGAACTCGCGCCTTGTTCTGACCCGGGAAAAGTTGCTGTAACGACATCAGGGGATACGGTCATCGACTGACTACGTAGCGAAGCGATACGCTGGCCAAATCCCCCCACAAACTCAGCTTGGTTCCGGTTCATGTCCAGTCGATACATGTGCTGCCAACGGAACTCTGACGCGCTTACCACGCACACAAGCTGCTCAGAAAACGTTGGCCGTGCCGGGGAGTCGATTCGACCGTTGCCGGCACTTTTACCGACGCGCTCGCAACCTGCACAGAGGAGAAAGGCGACGGTCAAAGCAAGCGTCTTTAGCCAAAAGCCATCGTTGGCCCGAAACGGTTCAACGATCAAAATACCGCCACCCCCTCTCAAATCACACCGTTCATACATAGAAATATACCGTCTATCCGCATTTCCACCCATTTAACCACTATAAGTTTACAAAAGTGGGGCCGCATCTCGGACCGATACGAGCAGGCATTCGCAAACTTGCTTTTTACACGGAACACCCTATGCCTAAAATCACCTTGGCGGCCAAGTCGTCCGTTTTTTTACTGATCATCTGCTTGTCTACTAGCATTACGGTCGGCTGGATCAGTTACATCAGCAGCAAAAATTCTCTACAAACCCAGACTTTTGACCGCTTGACCGCTATACAGGCCGCGAAAACCGATGAGATCGAACGATACTTTGAGCAGACAGTTCATCAAATTCAGGTGATCTCCGAGAACCCCAACACGATCAACGCCGTTGAACAATTTTCTGCGGCAGTGCAAACCCTCAATAACCAACCGATAGATCAATGCTTACAGCGCGCCGATGGTCTGCTAGCCCAATTTTACCGCGACGACTTTTTGCCACGGGTGAGCTCCGCAATCACATCCGGTGCCCACAATCCTCAGACAGAGGCCGCTAGCACGTCAGCTCTTATGCCGAAAAGCGCTGCCGCAATTCATCTGCAACACCACTACATCGCCGCGAATCCCAACATCACAGGCGAAAAGCACCGATTAAAGCGCGCCGAGGGCGATACAAGCGAATACGCCAATGTGCACGCCACCTACCATCCAATTTTTCGCAGTTTTTTGGACAAACTCGGGTTCTACGACATCTTCTTGATCGACAGCCAATCCGGCGACGTCGTGTATTCGGTTTACAAAGAAACTGATTTCGGCACCAGTCTGACTAGCGGCCCCTATGCGGACACCAACATAGTCCGGGCATTTCGCTTAGCCAACCGTGCGGATTCCCACGGCGCCGCGCACTTCGTAGACTTCGAGCCGTACCGCCCGTCCCTAGATGCCCCGGCCGCATTCATCGCCACGCCTATCACCCGCGGCCAAGAGCGCTTGGGCGTGCTGGTGTTTCAGATCCCTGTCAACCGCATCAACGAAATAATGACCAGTAACGGCGAATGGCTAGAGCACGGCTTGGGCGAATCAGGCGAGATTTATCTGGTCGGCCCTGATTTCACCATGCGTAGTGCGTCGCGTTTTTACGAGGAAGATCCTGCTGGCTACGTCGAAACGCTAAGGGAATTGGGTTATCCACAGCAAAAGCTCGATCAGTTAACCCGTTATGCCACATCTATCCTGAATCAAAGCGTCAACACAGACGCGGCCCTATTCGCCCTAGCGGGGGACCGCGGCACAAAAGTCATCCGGGACTATCGCAAAATCGATGCGCTGAGTTCCTATGGCCCTATCAACTTCGGCGAACAACAGTGGGCGGTGATTGCGGAAATGGATGCGGCAGAGGCCTTTGCCCCAGTAGCAGCGCTGCAAAAAACCATCGCAATCTGGACGCTTTCTATTGCCTGGATCGCCGTCGCCTTGGGTATTTGGGCCGCCCACGCGCTGACCGCACCACTTGTTGCGCTAACCGAAGCAGCCAAAGTTGTGGGAACCGGCGGACACGTCGATCCACTGCCCCATCACTCGCGTGACGAAGTGGGAGAACTAACCGATGAGTTCAACCAAATGGTCAGCAACTTACGCGAGCAACAGGTCACCATCGACCGCCAAACAGCAGAGAACTATGAGCTGCTGCTAAACGTACTACCGGAACCCATCGCCAATCGCCTGAAAAATGGTGAGGTTCACATCGCTGATGCGTTTCCGAGCGTCAGTGTGCTCTTTGCCGACATTGTCGGCTTCACCGAAATGTCCCGCGGCGTCCCTCCCATTACGATCTTGCGCATGCTGGACGACCTCTTTGGTGCCTTTGATCAGAAGGCTCTTGAGCTCGGCGTCGAAAAAATCAAAACCATTGGCGACTCGTACATGGCGGTCTGCGGACTGCCTCATGCCAACGACGCACACGCAGACCAAATCGCCAAGCTAGCATTCGCTATTTTGCAGTGTCTGGCCGAGTTCAATAACAAAAATGGTACGCATCTAAAAATGCGAATTGGCGCTCACAGCGGTGCTGTTGTCGCCGGTGTCATCGGTACCAGCAAATACATTTACGACTTGTGGGGCGATACCGTCAACATGGCGAGCCGGATGAAGTCCACAGGCATTCCCGATCAAATTCAAATATCCAAAGCCTTTCGCGACCATTTGGTCACCCCACTCGAAATGGACTTTAGAGGGTCATTGGAGGTGAAAGGCGCAGGCCTCGTTGACACCTATCTGTTAAACCAGAGCACGCCCTTGGCAGCATGATGATTCACGACTGGGTCTACAGCTCAAGCGCACTGCCGTCGTAATTGATAAACTGCCCGTTCTGCCCCATATCCAGTTCTGCAAATCGTTGAGCCAAGGCCTCAGCGCTTTGCTCCACCGAAAGGTGTGCACTGGCTCCACCCATATCCGTCCGCACCCAGCCCGGGTGGTAGGCGGCGACCGCGATCCTCTCCTCGGCCAGTTCATGACTGAGCGTCACCATAATGTTGTTCACGCCTGCCTTTGAGGATCGATAAGCGTAGGCGTTGGCCGCGTCGTGTTGTTGACTGCCCATATGCGAGGAAATAATCGCGATCCCGGCGCTGCCGCTACGTCGCAGATGCGGCGAAAAGGCCTGAACAGTAAAAAATGGACCCGCAATATTGGTTGTGAGGACGCCGGCGAACGCCGTCATGGCTTCAGGGGTTAGCGCGTTTTCACTGCCCCCTAAACCCCTGTATCCGTTCAGGATACCGGCGTTACAAACCAGTAAATCAAGACCGCCAACAACGGCGTCCGATGCTTGCTTCAGCGATTCAGCATCGGTGACGTCCAAGCCAATAACACTGATATTGTCAGCCGATCGCGCCAGTTGCTGCAGCGCCTCAGCAGACGCGGGCCGACGGCATCCCGCATAGACATGCTCCGCGGATTTGGCAAGCAAATGCACCAGAGCCAGCCCAACGCCACGATTGGCACCGGTAATCAAAATACGCTTGGACATATCAAATCTCCTGCTAAGACTGGGTGCGACCGCGGATCAGATCGGCCATTCGCTCGGCCAACATGATCGTTGGGGCATTTAAATTACCGTTGGTAATGTGCGGGAAAATCGATGAATCGATAACCCGGAGACTCGGTATACCGTGGACACGCCCTTCCGAGTCGACCACTGCGTCCAGGTCCTTACCCATGCGACAGGTACCGCACGGGTGGTAGGCACTTTCTGCATGAGATGCCACAAAGGCATCTAGGGCTTCATCGCTTTGAACCGCTTCACCGGGACTCAACTCGGTTCCGCGCAAATGATCAAGCGCAGGCTGGGCGAAAATTTCTCGGGCCTTACGAATGGCCGCGCGAAAAACCTGCCGGTCTTCCTCGTGACTCATGTAATTGAAGACAATTTTAGGCGGCTCATTGACGCGCTTACTGCGCAGCGTCACTGAGCCCCGGCTCTTCGGCAGCATGGGCCCCACATGCACCTGAAACCCATGCCCCCGCGCTTTGGCTGAACCATCGTATGACATGGCCGTGGGCAGAAAATGAAATTGGATATCTGGTTGGCTTTGGATCTTGTCACTGCGAATGAAGCCACCAACCTCAAAGTGGTTGGTCGCCCCCAACCCAGTATGGCAAAGCAGCCATTGAAGACCTATTCTCGCTCGTCCCAGCAAACCCAGATGTTTGTGCAGAGAAATCGGTTCGACGCAGGCCTGCTGCACATACACCTCCAAGTGATCCATCAGGTTCTGACCGACACCTGGCAGGTTTTGAACAGGCTCGATACCAACAGAACGCAAGTGTTCTTCCGGCCCAATACCAGACAACATCAGCAGCTGGGGAGAATTGATGGCACCGGCACTCAGTAGCACCTCACGTCTGGCTGCAATGCCGTGCCTTTTGCCACGAACCTGAGCATCCACTCCCACGGCTCGCCCTTCCTTTAGTCGAATGCGCTCTACGATGGCATGGGTCAGCACCCGAAGATTTGGTCGGTTGAGCGCGGTACGCAGATAGGACCGAGAAGTCGACGAGCGACGCCCTTGCGCCACCGTCATCGGCATGGGCCCGAAGCCCTCTTGCTGAGCGCCATTCAAGTCGTCCGTATGGGGATGGCCGGCTTGCTCTGCGGCCTGCAAAAAGGCTCCGTACAATGGATTTTTTAGGTCGCCCGTGGTGGTGCCCAAGGGGCCTTCGCCGCCCCGGTAGTCGTCGGCACTCCGGCCTTCGTCAGCACATTGAGCTTTTCTAAAGTACGGCAGCACCGATTCGTAATCCCAACCATCGGCTCCCATATCAGACCAACGGTTATAATCCTCGGCATTGCCGCGCACATAGACCATGCCATTGATCGATGACGAGCCACCCAGCACTCTGCCTCGCGGACACGCCAGCCGACGGTCATTCATGTTGGGTTCGGGCTCACTTTGATAGCACCAGTCAAACTTAGGCCGTCCCATCGGCAGATAAAATGCGGAGGGCATGGCTAGCATCCAGCTTCTATCTTCACCGCCGGCTTCCAGCAAAAGCACGGACGTTTTGGGGTCTTCGCTCAAACGATTCGCCAGTACGCAGCCTGCGGAGCCTGCGCCAACAATCACGTAATCGGCGCTCAATCGTTCTGCCGGCATATTGGTCCTTACTGCAATGACACGAAGCCCCGAAGCTCTAGGTTAGACGTTGCACATCAATGTGCTGAACATTGAGTGAACTCACTTCGTATTCCACAAAGTTTTTCACATAATCCGTATCTTTTTCCGCTGCCAACGCACCCAGAGCTATTGAAATCAGCGCTTCCAACATACCGGCGGTATCGGCACCGTGGTCCTTGGCCTGCTCACCAAGCGCAGCAACAGTCTGTTTTGCGAGCCCCCATTTAGACATTGGCATCTCCTGAATAACACATTTGCTTTAGACCAATTTACGCCGGATTTTGATTCACTCCTACGCAGTGGTTCTCAGATCCAATACAACAGGAACGGTTAGCTCGGTTCTGAATCCAGTTCGAACGCATCGTGAAGCGCCCGCACGGCGAGTTCAACATAGCGCTCCGCGATGACTACGGAGATTTTGATTTCCGAGGTCGAGATCATTTGTATGTTGATGTTCTCCAGAGCAAGCCGATCAAATACCTTCGTCGCCACCCCGGCATGCGATCTCATGCCAACGCCCACGATGGACACCTTAGCGATGGTGTTATCACCCGTTACCTCGCGAGCGCCAATCTCCGTAGCAACGTCTTGGAGCAAAGCCATGGTCGCCTCATACTCCGGCCGCTTTACCGTGAAGGTAAAATCAGTCATACCATCAACACTCGTGTTCTGCACGATCATGTCGACTTCGATGTTCTTAGCGCCCACCGGCCCCAAAATCTTCGAGGCAATACCGGGCAAATCTGGCGCGCCTGAGACCGTAATTTTCGCTTCGTCCACAGCATGCGCGATGCCAGACACTTCGGCTTGTTCCATCGTATCGTTCTCCAATGTGATTAACGTACCGGGGCCATCCACGAAGGT
>JAACDS010000016.1 GCA_009936895.1 Pseudomonadota bacterium | reverse complement strand
AGGCCAAACGAACCATCTGTCATGAAAGGCACTTTTTGTTTCGGGTTCAACCCAGTGTAATGACGCGTCTGGGTCTCTCCGGTACGAGGACCGATCCCGTGCAGGGTGTATTTGAGACCTAGCTCTTCGGCGACCCATAAGGGCCTGAAGGTACGCATCGTGCCTGCGCCCCAGAATTCGATATGTCCTTTTTTCTGCATCCTACCCGCCTCCCTCTCGTCGCCCATTTTACCGGGCTTCGCGATACTCGCTCAGGAACCCCCGACGATATCTTTGCCATCGCGACGCACGTAGTCGTCCGCGGAGCCAAAAGTTGCGTCATCGGTTAACAGGCCAACGCCCGGCACATGATTGACCTCCAACCGAATACCATCAGGATCTTCGAACAATACATAGTAATACCCCGGGGCCCAGTCTCGCTCCTCCGGGCCGCGAACAATTGTCGCCCCCAGCGATCGGGCTAGCTCTGCCGTTCGATCAATGTCTTCCCGGGTTTTGGCACGCAAGCAGATGTGATGCAGCCCCACTCGATACTGTTCAAACCGTTCCTGCTCAAACCCTGGGTCGCATCGCCGGATACCAATGGCCGTGCGTGCGCCCACGTGATACAGAAAGTCCGGACCGTCATTGACCTTGGTCATACCGAACTCCGGCAATAAAGCGCTATAAAACCGATGGGCCTTCTCAAATTGGCTCACCGTCAAAATCACATGCGCCATGCCGTTAATGTCGATCATACGCGCGAACTTCCTCTGCAATTCTGGAGTTTCAATACGTGGCGAAGCATTACTGGGCGCTCAAGCCCGCCTGAAACTTGCCGCGTCGCTCTTGCTGCTTCCCCTCATCCGTTGGTTCGGCAAGCCGCTCCAAGGTCACGCCCTGAATGCTGCCAGAAAAGGCAAAACCGTGCGGGTACTTGCCTACCGGTGAGCCGGTATCTCGCCCCACATCAAAGGTCTCTCCACTCATGGAGAAGATCACGGGTACCGATCGTTCAATCCGCCCCGTTGCAACACTTTGGCCGTCAACGGACAACATCAGATCGCCGCCTGCGGCAAAGCCACCGTCGTGAGCGTAGTCGACACTGATCTGGTGTTTGCCCGGCCCTAACGGACAGCCGGTAATGGTCGTGAATTCATGACCAAACCAGTTGTACACATAGGTTGGCCTCGACTCGTTGTCGAGATACAAACTCCAGCCCGCCATATTGCCCCCCTGACAGGCGATCACGCCCGAGCTTGCTGCACCGGTTTCAACCGCACCGGTAATGCGAAACGAGGTGTTTTTCAGATTAATCACGCCATGCTCTGGCAGGCGCACATGCATGGGGCCATACGTCATCTTGCTGTGGCCTTCCAAGGAATGCGGCGGCGCGTAGTCGCCTCCGCGTCTGCCCGACGCGTCGCGGAGCGGATAGACGCCGTAACGCTCGGCTTCCTGCTCAAACAGTTCCTGCAGCTGACGCAGTTTTTCCGGGTGCTTGGCGGCGAGATCAACGCTTTGAGAAAAGTCTTCAGCCACGTGGTACAGCTCCCAGACTTCTTGTTCGCCATCAAACTCAAAGCCTGCAAACCGAATCCAAGGCAGGCGACCATGAAAACACGACGCCATCCAACCATCGTGATAGATCGCACGATTGCCCAGAATTTCGAAGTACTGAGTCACATGGGTGCTCGGTGTCGACGCGTCGGCGAATGTGGGCACCATACTGGTGCCGTGCACCTCATCTTGTTCAATACCGTTCACCCGTCCGGGCATTGGAATACCGGCCATCTCTAACAACGTCGGAAACACATCGATGACGTGTTGAAACTGCTGGCGAAACTCATCCCTTGCCCCAATACCCTTAGGCCAAGACACCGCCAGAGCGTTACGTGTGCCGCCAAAGTGGGAGGCCACCTGCTTCATCCACGGAAACGGTGAATCCAGAGCCCAAGCCCAACCGACGTTAAAGTGATTTTCACAGCGTTCGGTACCAAAGTCCTCCATGTGCTCAAGCAGCCACTCGGGATCTTCGTGCACGCCGTTTTGGAAAGACGGAGCGCTCCATGCACCGTGGATCGTACCCTCTGCGGAAGCGCCATTGTCACCGGTCAAATAAATCACCAAGGTGTTATCGAAGGCATCCTGATCCACCAAGTAGTCGATGACTTTTTCTACTTGAGCGTCGGTATGCGCCATGAAACCGGCAAACACTTCCATCAAGCGCGACGCCACAGGCTTGTATCGATCCGGATACTCATCCCAGCTGGGCACCTGCTCTGGGCGTTCGGTGAGCACCGTCTCAGGAGGAATCGCTCCCATCGCCAACTGACGCTCAAAGATACTGCTGCGCAGTGCATCCCAGCCTTCATCAAACTGGCCTTTGAATTTGTCAATCCACTCGGGTGCCACATGGTGCGGCGCATGCACGGCGGCTGGGGCGAAGTAGCAAAAAAACGGTTTATCCGGCGCGGAGACCTGTTGTTTCGCGATCCATTCGATGGCTTTTTCCGCCAGATCTTCGGTGAGGTGATAGTCCGAACGGCCCAGATGCGGCTCCACCGGCGTGGTCTGATCATAAACCGCCGGCTCCCAATGAGAGGCCTCCGCACCGATGATGCCGTAGAACCGTTGAAAGCCCATGCCAGTTGGCCAGCGATCAAACGGGCCCGCGGGATTCTGCTCCCAGGACGGCGTTAAGTGCCACTTGCCAAAACACCCGGTTGAATAACCATTTTGCTTCAGAATTTCAGCGATGGTGGCGGTTTCCGGGGGTATCGCGCTGTCATAAGCAGGAAAACTGTTGGCGATTTCCGTAATGCCGCCCATATGAACGCTGTGGTGATTGCGCCCCGTCAACAGTGCTGCACGCGTTGGTGAACACAGCGCCGTGGTGTGAAACTGATTGTATTTCAAACCGGCAGCCGCAACCTTATCGACGCCGGGCGTTGGAATCGGTCCACCAAAGGTGCTGCAGGTGCCAAACCCCACGTCATCCAGCATCACCAACACGATGTTCGGCGACCCCGCGGCTTCTTTTTTTAAGGGCATCGGACTTGGCGTCGCGTCTTTCTGCAGACGCTGAATGTCTCCTGCAAAGGGCTTGGAGGGCTTGGGTATATCGCTCATAGTGGTTTCAGCTATTCAGTGATTCAAGGTCGAAGCACCGCAAAAAAGACTGCACGTTCGCGGCATCGGAGGACACGGCGATCCCGTCGGCTAACGCTTGGCTTAGACTGAGCTTGCCGGCCATCATGTCGAACCAATGGTCGCTTGCAACGGATAAGGTCGGGGTAGCGTCTTGACAGTGTCCGGGCACGGCCACGCCGTGGCGGATCGTCAGACTGACATCTCCGCCATCGGTAAAGATCACCCGGAGCGTTTGTTCCATGTCACCAGCGCGCTCGGGAAGGAGCAAAACCCTCAACAAACCAACCGATTCCACCGCCGGACGGCGAGCCAGTTCACGTTTTTGAAAACGATGAGTACGAAAGCGCTCAAGGTTACTGGAACCGTACAGCTCTAAGGCACGGGTGAGGCTCCAGTTGCGCACATTGGCCGAGGTCGTCGCGTAAGCCACACCCCGCAGCGCCGCAGCCAGGCGCTGGCGATCTTCTGGCGACCCCGCATCCGCCCGGCCCCGAGCATTGCGCTCAGATCGAACCAGCCAAGATGCCAACTCGATTGCCCAGCGAAAATCGTCCGCCGCTAAGGCAGCGTCAATAGCCGCGCGCACCTTGTCCACGCCGCCGAAACCTGCGATCAGCTTTTGGGAGCGTTCGGGTGCCGGCACGGGAAACAGATTCGCCTCGTCTTCGTCAAACCACCCAAACAGCCCGGTATAAATCTGCCGCACATGATGTTCGACCACGCCGTACAGTTGCTGGGTCGTATAATGCTGTTTGAAATACTCGGGGAGTTGAATGGCGGCAATGATTTCGTTCAGGGTCAAACCCCGGTTGGCGCAGCGAACGGTTTGATCCCACATGAACTGAATACTGTCCCGATAATCACGGGAACATTGTGCTATTTCCGCCTGACCAGACAGCGGTGGCCCGTGAGCCCCAATCAAATGATCCGCACCCAGTGCGGCCATTTCATCCAGACCGCGAATCAGCACCCGTGGGTCTCGATACTCTTCCCCACGAATGGCAAAGACATTAAACAGTGCCGGCCATAGCAAATTGTTTACCGCGAGCTTTAACTGCGGAAACCAAATAGTCGCCGAGTCTGTGGCATCTGAAGGGGCGGGATAAAACTCAACATCCAAGCCGGCAATGGTCGCTTTGGTGGGGCCGTCAAAAGTGTGCATGGCAGGCACGTAGCCGTTGGTGAACGGGGCGTGATCTGGATTACGGAAAAAATTACCCAGCCCCACATTCACCACACCATCGGGTCCCTCTTGGGGCATGGCGATGGCAAACTGATGCACCAAGCCTCGAGTGACCCGAGGCGCAATTTCACCGCCAAAACGATCCAGATTGGCCTGAATACCCGCATGCCCCCAAATCGGTAGATCGGCCTTCTCAGCCAGCAAGGCTTGAGTTCCGCCCACGTAGTGAAAGTGCGTATAGATACAGGCCGCCAGTGGCGCACTGGTTTCTTCTCGCACCGCCGCGAGGGCCGCAGCCATCTCCTCATCGCATTCGCCGGTATCGACAACGATGAGACCCTCAGGGCCTTCGATAAAGGATTGGTTCGACAGACCATTGCCCACTAACGACCACGCGTTGTCGCCCACTCGGTACAGTTGTTTGACGAGACGTTTGCTGTGCTCGATGGTCTCAGGGTGAGCCCGCTGCCCGTT
>JAACDS010000167.1 GCA_009936895.1 Pseudomonadota bacterium | reverse complement strand
TGCACATATAGGAACCACCGATGCCCACCGAACCTTCTGCGGTCCATGTTCGCGCTGGGTTGTACTTCGTCGTCACCAAGCGATGAGCAGGATTTAGGGGCGTGGCTAAGGGCGCACCCAAATACACATCGCCCAAGCCAAGAACAAAATAACTGGCGTCGAATACGATCTCTTTGACCTGCTGTACTGAGTCCAAACCATTGATTCGCCTTATGAACTCAATGTTGTCTGGACACCATGGCGCATCCGGTCTGACATTTTTCATGTAGCGACTGATGGCCTCGTGACAGGCAGGGTCATCCCAGGACAGGGGCAGGTTCACAATTCGGGATGGGACCACGCGACTCCTTTGCGCTTCTGCCTCTGCCAACAGCGGCTCCAGCGCTCGCACCAGCGAATCCTGAGTCCATTGCTCAGTATCAAACCGGACAAGTAGTGACCTGACTCCCGGGGTTTGTTCAACAATCCCCGGCAGCCCGCTTTCGTCCACCAGCCGAATGACATCACCGATTAATATGCGCACTCCGATATCGATAATCGCCTCACCGAACTCGAGCAAAATCCATTCTTGGCCGGCCTGACGAATCGTGACGCCATTCGCTTCGTACAACACGATACGTGTCGCTGGCCCTGACTTAGAGACATCTGCGGCCGGCACCCGGTAAGTCTCATTTTTGGCACCCTCCAGCCAGCGCGCTTGCGCCTGGCTGAGTTGTCGGGCCTGAGCCTGATGAACCAGCTGAAGCTGAATATTATCTCCGGGCACCAATTGACCGAGCTTCCATCGATCCGCGTTAATGACTACGACTGGGCAAACAAATCCGCCTAAAGACGGGCCGTCGGGGCCTAATATCACCGGCATGTCTCCCGTGAAATCCATAGCACCAAATACGTAGGCAGAGTCGTGAATATTCGATGGATGCAGGCCAGCTTCACCGCCATCCTGTCGAGCCCATTCTGGCGTTGGGCCGATCAGCCGGACACCGGTACGATTGGAATTGTGATCCACCCGCCAACTGGCTTGAAACAGCTCATCCATCGATGATGAAGTAAAGAAATCCGGCGCGGCATGAGGCCCAAGCAAAACCCGTATCCTCAGACGGCTGCTTAGATCCGTTTGAGGCTGCCTGTCGTCAACCGGAATCTGCTCCTTAACGTCCAATTCGTGCCAGCGAAGGACATCGCCTTGACGCAATGCTCGCCCTTGATGACCTCCAAATTTTCCGAGCACAAAAGTCGCCGACGAACCCAGATACTCTGGTATATCAAGTCCTCCCTGGACTAACAGATAGGTTCGCATTCCGTCTTCTACACCGTCGATGGACAAGGTTTGCCCCGAGCCAACCTGAAACACGATCCCGCGTTCAATCGGAAGATCGTCTAATCTCGCGTTGACGCTGGCTCCTGTTAGAACACATTGCGCTGTATTGCGAAATACAACCTTGGCTCCACTGAGCACAATCTCCAGTCCTGAGGCCGTAGGAGGGTTACCCAGCATCCGATTGCCAAGTTGAAAGGAAAGATCGTCCATCGGACCGGAGGGCGGCACGCCCACATCCCAGTAACCCTGCCGGCCGGGGCAAGACTGCACGGTCATTTCAACTCCAGGGTGCGCAATCTCCAGTTCGTTGGGTTGGTAGGTCAACGAAGTCAGCAACGTCGTATCGACATTTTCCGAACGAAAATCCGGGCTGTCGATGGCCAGCCGCAACAACCCAACGTTAGTCGTCGTACCGTAGATTTTTGTATGCACTAACGTATCAAGCAATTGCTCGATGGCCTGTCGTCGGATCTCCCCGTGGCCCATAACGTTCGCCAGCAAAGGGTCAAACCAATGAGAAACCAACGTTCGCTGGCCAACCCAGCTATCGATACGACCCTGTTCAACGAAATCAACGTCAATATTACCTGGCGTTGGCCTGTAGTTTTCAAAGGGATCTTCCGCGTACAGGCGTACCTGAACCGCGGCACCGGAGGGTCTCAAGCCTGCTTCTAACTCGGCGCAGTCGGGCAGATCACCCGCTGCAAGTCGAATCATCCACTCGACGATATCGACGCCATAAACCAGCTCGCTCACCCCGTGTTCCACCTGCAGGCGAGTATTGACCTCAAGAAAGTAATAGCGCGCCGATTCAGCGTCGTACAAAAATTCGATGGTTCCGGCGCTGGCGTAATTGACTGACGCAGCAAGGGTACGTGCGCAGTCGTGCATGGATCGACGAATGTCCTCGGGCAAATTCGGCGCCGGGCATTCTTCAACAAGTTTTTGGTTGCGCCGCTGTAGGGAGCAATCGCGGTCACCGAGAATGATGACGTTTCCTTCGCCGTCGCCAAACAGCTGCACTTCCACATGGCGAGCCTTGGTTATGCACTTTTCCAGGAAGACTCCGGGACTGGTGAAATTACTTTTGGCCAACGCGGTAACGGATTCGTACGCGGCGCTGAGTTCACGTGCGCTATCGCACCGCTGCATGCCGATACCGCCACCACCAGCGGTGCTTTTCAACAACAAGGGAAAGCCCACACCTTCGGCGGCGAGCCGTGCAGCCTCAAGATCCGGTAAGATGCTTGTACCGCTTAGGATAGGTACTCCTTGGCTCTCTGCGATGGCTCGCGCTTCATGCTTCAGACCGAAGGTATTAATCACTTCCGGCGCAGGACCCAAAAAGGCAAGCCCTGCCTCAGCAACTCGAGTAGCGAAGTCGGCATTTTCGCTGAGAAAACCATAGCCTGGATGCACAGCTTCAACATGCGCTCGCGCCGCGATTGCCAGAATCTGGTCGACGTCCAGGTAGGTCTGGGCAACAGAACTACCAACGAGGTCATATACCTCATCAAAGCGTTCGAAATACTCACTTGTCCGCTCGGCATCAGACCGTAGAGCAACGCTTGCAATACCCAGACGTTTTAGTGTCCGTGCAATACGAACTGCAGCGACTCCCCGGTTTGCGATTAAGACTTTCTTAAACATTTATTGCAGCCTCATCTCTACCTGTATTGGAGTGGGGTTGTATCCATTACAAGGATTATTCAACTGAGGGCAATTCGAAATCAGTACGGCTAGATTCATGTGCGCAAGGATGTCGACGTACTTGCCCGGCCCGCTGACGCCGTCTTCAAATGTGAGCTTTCCATCCGGTGTCACAGGGACGTTCATGAAAAAGTTAACGTTGTGCGACAGGTCGGATTTCTCCCATCTCAAATCCGCATACTCTGTGTTCAGCGCCAATAGCCAGCTGTCTCTGCAAGAATGCATCGTCTTTGTCTCGTGTGCATATCGCACCGTATTACTCTCGGCGGCACAAGCTCCACCCAAGGTGTCGTGACGACCGCAGGTATCCTCGATAATTTCTGCCATCGCAATGCCCAGCTCCGACCGCAGCACGCTTCCCTTCGTCAGGTACAGAGCGCGTTGGGCCTGAATGGTCTGCATCGCGCTGTAGCGATCACTGAAGTCATCGGCATTGAAGAAGAGTGTGTCAACGGCTTGGTTACCGTGGGAATCGGTGAGTCGCATGATGCGCCCCTTAGGGACAACACCAAGCCAATAACCCCCAGCGGGAACGATTTGAGGCTGCTGATCTTGTAAGTTGAGGTTTTGTGGATAGGGCAATTTATCTTCCAAAGTAATAACGTTCTGTGTTGGCAAAACCCCGCGCATTTTCCGCGCAGCTGGTGCGGCAAAAGTCATTCTCAGCCACCGGCTCTGCCAAGGTTAGGCGAAGGTGGGCTTCCGTTTGCGGATACTCCAACGAATCGTTGAAGGGGTGTGGGCAGCTGTGTAACAGCACCAGGCTGTCCATCTCAAATCGCAGCGTGACAGTGGTTCCAGGCAAGCAAGGCGGGCCCAAGGCCAATCTGCCCTCACGGTCTGCGTCAACCCGGCTGAACCAATTCATGTTGGCGACGAGATCCCTGGCGGAGAGACCGTACTTACCCAACTCGATCAAAAAGCTGTCTTGCCCGCTGCGCAAAAAATCATTGTGAACCTGCTGGAAGTTGGTTTTTGCCCAGGGTTTCTTTTCCAACATGGCATCCGTACAGGTGCCGCTTGTGGCGTCATGCCACCCAGCTTCGTCGGCAATCACAGAACACAGGATTCTGCCCATGTCTGTGTATAGACAATTGCCCTTGGTGATTTTGAATGTGTGCTGACACTTCAACGAATCTGGAATGTTCAGGCGCTCGGTCGTGTTTTCGGCGTTGTACATCACCATGCCAATGTTGGAGCCTCCGGAAACATCCGTTAGCGTAAGGCACACCCCTTTCCTTACGACTATGGAATCGTGGCGACCACCAATCAGGCGCTCAGAATACTCACTCAACATAATGTTCATTTTATCTTTGTGGCGATTTCGCAGCCGTCTGAAGCGGTGCGTCTTACCGAACGTGAAGCAATAAACGTGCCGCTGATTCGCAGAAACAAAAGGTAAGCGCGGATTCGTCAACTTGATCGTGCGAAGCACAGACAGGACATCAAAACAGAGCACTTGCGTTTCGCCTTGCGCCCTCGTTACCGAGGCTTTTTCATCATATTTCGCACCAATTCAGTGCCTCGCTTACTTCGCACGCGTTATTTGAGTGCCGATTGCAAATCGGCCAAAAAAAGACCTGACTTGCGAATCAATAATCGTTAACCATTCGAAAAAGGCCGCTCCAAACACGCCTATCTCACGAATCAATGCACCCACCAAAAAGAGGATATCGATGTCCACAACCCAAGAAGTTCTGGCTCATGTTGGAGGGTCAATTGCCGATTTACTGGCGGCATACCGAAGCGGGAAAGTGACGCCGGATCAGATCATCGACGCCATTATCGCTACTACGTCCGCCGACACCGACAATCCAATTTGGATCACGCCGCCAGACCGCACCACCCTGCAACCCTACCTCGACGGACTGGCACACAACGACCC
>JAACDS010000166.1 GCA_009936895.1 Pseudomonadota bacterium | reverse complement strand
CTCTTCTCGAACATCGTTGCTGTCGGCGCTCTTGGGTCCGCGTCGCTCGCCTCGGGGCTTGTCGCTGCGATCCTGTCGGCGTCGGCCTTCGCCGTCAGTGTTCCTGGCAGGCTTGTTGCGCCCCCCATTTCTGTCGCTGTTTCTGTCACCGTTTCGGTCGTCGGTTTTCTCGCTGTTGCGAGCGTTGTTTTTGTCACCGCGCTGGTCATTGCGACGGTCGCGATTGCGTTCACGACCGCGGCCTCTGCCACGGCTGGGCGCGTTGCGCAGGGCCAGGTTGGCATTGAACAGTCCGTTGGCGAGCAGGGCGATGACCGTTAGCACCAGCAAAGACAGGTGATGTTGGGTGGTCAGTTGATCGTCGGCAAAAAGAAGAACGTTGAGCTGAATGACGATAAAGGCCAGCAGTAATGCGCTGGCTAGAGCGATAAGAAAGGTTCGCATGGGTAAAAGGAGGCCTTAAAAAAGGCGACAGTCTACATCAATTCGCGGCGGGAGCGACGCCCGTGGTCACGTTATCGCGATTACGGTCGAACGCTGACTCCCAAAATGATGATGGCTTCCTCGGGTACTCCCGCCATTCCCTTGCGCAAATGGGTATCGGTTAGTTCGATACGTTCGATGGTGTCGAAGCCGTCAGTGACGCGGCCGAAGACTGTGTAGCCAGGTTGATTCGGCTTGGCATCTAAAAAAACGTTGTTCGCCACATTGATGAAAAACTGGGTGTCGGCTGAATCCGGGTCGTCTAGCCGGGCTGCCGCGACGGAGCCGCGCCTGTTCTTCAGCCCGTTGAAGGATTCGTTGGGAACTGCGATGTCTTCGTGCTCGCGGTAATTGATGTCTGCGTCGTAACCGCCGGCTTGGATCATAAACCCGGGAATGACCAGATGAAAAACCAGTCCCGGGTAAAATTCCTGTTCCACTAAGTTGAGAAAATTATCCACATGCTTTGGCGCGAACTTGGGCAGCAGTTCAAGTTCGATGTTGCCCTGGGTGGTCTCGATCAGAATTCGGGGATTTTCCGTGTATGTCCGCTCTACGGGCCCGTCGTCTGCCGCGGCAGCCGGTTGCGTCAGCACTAAGGCCGCCAAAAAAAAGAGCGTGATAAGACCGGTTGCGGAACGCGGCATGCTCGTTGTCATTTCAGTATCTCCACGTAGCGATTGATGGTGGGTGCAAAACCGTCCTGGAGGGACTCGCACATGATGGCGTGTCCAATGGATACCTCTTGCAGACCGGGTAGCGTAGCAAACAGCGTTAGGTTCTCCTGATCCAGATCATGACCGGCATTGATCCCAAGGCCGGCAGCGGTGGCCGCCTCCGCAGCATGGCAGAACTCAGCGAAACATTGCCGGGTTTGTGGTGCGTCCGGGCCATGGGCCCAGTAGGTTTCGGCATAGGGTCCGGTGTAGAACTCGATGCGATGCGCGCCAATGGCGCTCGCCGCTGCCATCTGTTCGACCATGGGATCCATGAACAGGCTGACCCGACAGCCCATGGCTGCATAAGCGTCTATTTGTGTTTGCAGCTCAGGTTGCGGCACGGCCAAATCCCAGCCGTGATCCGATGTCAGCTGTTCATCGCTGTCCGGTACTACCGTGACCTGATCGGGCTTGGTGACTTCGACCAGGTGGCGAAATCCCGGATAGCCAGCGTGGGTCGCACCGGCAAATGGATTGCCTTCAATGTTGAACTCGATGTGGGGGTAGTCCTTGGCCAGCAGCTCGGCAAGGGCGTAAACGTCGTCGGGACGAATGTGTCGTTGATCCGGGCGAGGATGAACTGTGATCCCCAGCGCCCCTTGGGCGATGGCCTGGTGCGCGGCATCGATGACGCTGGGTCGGTCGCCGTCTCGTGAGTTTCTCAGTAAGGCCATTTTGTTGAGATTGACGCTGAGCGCAATCATCGCTGGCTCTCCTTTACAACTTCAGCGTCTTCATTGCCAACGGGGGCGTCTTCCTTGAGCGCGCCGATCGCAACCAGATAGGCCATCATGATGAAGACGTACAGTAGATTCAGTCCCATGAGGCCGAACAACTTGAAGGTCACCCACGTATCCATCGAGAAGTTGTTTACTACCCACAGATTGATGGCGCCTGATGCGGCAAAGCCGACCGCCCAGCCATAGGTGAGGTTGCGCCAGACCGAATCCTCCAGCGTCAAGGCTGATCCCATCATTTTTTTCAGCAATGACATACCAGCAAAGAGTTGCGCGCCAACCAAGCCCAATGCGATGGCCCAACTGACGATGCTGGGTTTCCACTGGATAAAGGTTTCGTCCCGCAACAGCAGCGTCATTCCGCCCAGTACGAGGCTTACCCAAAATGTGATTTTTAGCTCATTGCTCAGCGGGCGTTTGGTTACCTTGTAAAAGGCAGCTTGGGCGACAATGGCGGCCAGCAGCACGCCGGTGGCCAGAAATACGTCCTTGGTCAGAAAATAGACCACGACAAAGGCGATGACGGCGAAATATTCGAGAAGTTGTTGCATGCGAAAACCGTAATTGGGTTACTTGAAAATGTATGGCAGCTCACAAGTTCTGACGTCAATGCACGTAAAGCGGGAAGCGGCGAGGCATCAGGATAACGCACTCGCCAGTGCTTGCTAAGTCTAAGGTAAGATTGAAGGTTCTTAGCATACGAGCATCGACAACGCGTTCGATGCCAGACAATCAGGAAAACACCATGACCCAGCTTTTGGACGTGCATCCCACCCACCCGCAAAAACGCTCTTTGGAAATGGCGGCGAAAGCCCTGCAACAGGGCAAGCTGGTGGTTTATCCGACGGAAACCAGTTACGCAGTGGCCTGCCATATTGGTGACAAAGGTGCGCTTGAACGATTGGTGGCGCTGCGGCGCTTGCCCAAGGATCATCAGTTCGCACTGATTTGCCGTGATCTCAGCGAATTGGGCAGCTATGCCAGAGTCGAAAATGGCGCCTACCGTATCCTGAAGCGGAACACCCCCGGACCCTTCACCTTCGTGCTTCAGGCGACAAAGGAGGTGCCCAAACGCTTGGTGCATGCCAAGAAAAAGACCATCGGTTTGCGGGTACCGGAACATCCGGTGGCGCAGGGGCTGCTGGAAGTTATGGGCGAGCCACTGCTGTCGACGACTTTGCGTTTGCCCGATGTGGCGGAAGAAGACGGTCCCATGCAGGACCCTCAAGATATTCTGCAGGCCCTGACCAAACGGGTAGATCTGATTCTCGACTGCGGGGTGGGTGCGGCGGAGTCGTCCACGATAGTGGACTTTACCGGGGACGAACCCAAGGTGAGCCGACAGGGCTTGGGCATCCTGCGTTGACGGATGTCTCAAGGCGAACTACGCCGCGAAATGCCTGCCATCGGAGAGGATGTGTCTCTATACTGGCGTATCAAAAAAATAAAAGGACCTTTGCTTGAGTAGCAACGATTCAAATCAACGCATCGTGTCGGGAATGCGGCCAACGGGCCGTCTGCATTTAGGCCATTTACACGGCGTGCTAAACAATTGGGTGCAGTTGCAACATGAGTATGAGTGCTTCTTTTTTGTGGCGGATTATCATGCCCTGACCACGAACTACGAACATTCGGAAACCATCGATCAGTATTCGTTCGAAACGGTTGTCGATTGGCTGGCGGCGGGCGTGAATCCCGGTGCGGCGACCGTGTTCGTGCAAAGCAAGGTGCCGGAGCATGCTGAGCTGCACTTGATGCTGTCGATGATCGCGCCACTGGCGTGGTTGGAGCGTGTGCCTTCGTACAAGGATCAACAGCAGAAACTGCATGACCGAGACTTGGCGACGTACGGTTTCTTGGGTTATCCCCTGTTGCAGGCAGCAGACATATTGATCTACCGAGCGGGTCGTGTGCCGGTGGGTGCTGACCAAGTGGCCCATGTAGAGCTCACACGCGAAATCGCCCGACGCTTCAATCACGTCTACGGGCGAGAGCCGGGTTTTGAAGAACTGGCCGAAGCGGCAGTGAAGAAGATGGGCAAGAAAGCTGCCCGCCTCTACGTCGATCTTCGCCGGGAGTATCAGGAACGTGGTGACGCCGAGGCTTTGGAACGGGCACGCGCGTTGCTGGCGGAACAGCAGAATCTGTCGATTGGCGATACCGAGCGGTTATTCGGTTACCTAGAAGGCAGCGGCCGCATTATTTTGCCGGAGCCGCAGTCGATGCTGACCGAGCAGTCGAAGATGCCGGGTTTGGACGGCGAGAAGATGTCGAAGTCGTACAACAACACCATTGGTTTGCGTGAAGACCCCGCATCGGTGGAAAGTAAGATACGCACCATGCAGACAGACCCTGCCCGTGTGCGGCGTAACGATCCGGGTAATCCGGACAATTGTCCGGTGTTTGCACTGCACGAAGTCTATAGCGGTGACGACGTACGACAATGGGCGACTGAGGGCTGCAAAACCGCCGGCATCGGCTGCGTTGACTGCAAGCAGCCCCTGATCGATTCCATTAACAGTGAACAAGAGATCATTCGTCAGCGTGCGGTACAGTTTGAGGAAGACCCGGATCTGGTCCACGCGGTGATTGCCGAGGGCTCTGAGAAAGCGCGTGCTGTTGCGCGTGAGACCATGGAAGAAGTCAAAGCCGCAGTCGGCATTGGAGGCCGATAATGCACGTTGAAATCAACGGTCAGGTCGCCCGGTATGGATAGCGCTCAGGCTCAGCCGAGCAAGCTCAGTGAGGCCCGGGCGGTCAATCAAGAAACCATCGCCTTGGTGGCCGGAGAGGAAATCCAGCAGCTCCCTAAGGATCTCTACATTCCGCCGGAGGCGTTGGAGGTTTTTCTTGAAACCTTCGAAGGGCCCTTGGACCTGTTGCTCTATCTGATCCGGCGCCAGAATCTGGATATTTTGCAGGTAAAGGTATCCGTGATTACGGCGCAGTACATGAGCTACATAGAGCTGATGCAGGCCCTGCAGCTGGAACTGGCGGCTGAATATTTGCTGATGGCTGCCATGCTGGCTGAAATCAAGTCCCGCATGCTGCTGCCCCGGCCAGAAGAATTTGAGGATGAGGACGACCCTCGATCTGAACTGATTCGGCGTTTGCAGGAATACGAGCAGGTCAAGACCGCAGCGGAAGATTTGAACGAGCTGCCGCGCATCGAGCGTGATTTGTTTGTCGCTGCGGCCAGCAAACCCAAGCTGGTGCGCCAGCACGGCGAACCCGATGTGGACTTGCGTGAAGTCCTTTTGTCCTTGTCCCAGGTGTTGCGGCGAGCCGAGCTGTTCACTAAACACGAGGTCAAGTTCGAGCCGCTGTCCGTGCGCGAGCGAATGGGAGACATTCTGTCTCGCGTGAACCGAGGTGATGGGTTTATCGGCTTCAATGAATTGTTTTTGGCGGAAGAGGGGCGGCTGGGCG
>JAACDS010000165.1 GCA_009936895.1 Pseudomonadota bacterium | reverse complement strand
GGAGAGGCCTAGAATGATCTGATTGGACGGCGTTTGAGCCGTACCTAGCGCCTGACGCAAAATGGCCAAAACAATAAGAATTCGAGTAAATGCGGTCATGGTGATGAGCATTGCGGGTAGCAAGGTCAATACGGTCATAACCATCAGAATCTGTATGCCGAGGGCATACTCGGTATCGCCGTTCGACATGGGAGACGATGTCACCAGCGGAATGGTCTGCGCCAGTGCTTCCATAGGTAACAGCATGCTGATGAGGGCTAACAATGGTAAGAGGCGTTTCATGACGCGGCCTCTGATTTGCCCATGGCCACTTTCCACACATCGGAAAAATTAGGGGCGGAAGACGCGGCGGGCTCTACGACCGGCTCATCAAACGCATGAATTTTTCGAACGTTGCCGGGTCCTACGCCTACTAATATCTGTTCTTCACCCACTTGTAGGAGCACGACGCGCTCTCGTTGACCCACACCTACGCTTGAGATAACGCGCATACTCCCATTCATTTGACTGCTCACCCCGTTAAATCGGCGCAGCAGTACCAGCACGCCGATTAACAACAAGATGACGACGACAAAGGAGCCAACTACTTGAAGTAAGTAATCCCCAGTGAACAAACTGCTTGGCGATACAACAGGCGTAGCCTCTTGCGCCATGGCTGGGGCCGTCATTAGAGCGAAAAATACGGGCAGAAAACGCATGACTAGCCCAGCTGCTCCAAACGCTCTTTCGGACTAACGACATCGACCAGTCGCAAGCCAAACTTCCCATCAGCCGAGACAACCTCGCCTCGCGCTACCAGGGTGCCATTGATCATGATATCCATTGGCTCAGTGACGCTTCGGTCAAAAGACACAACACTGCCGGGAGTAAGGGACAAAAGCTCTTTAATGGTCAAACTCTTGCGACCCACTTCCACCGTCATGGTGACTGGGACATCCATCAACATATCGAGATCAATGTCGCCTACTGCACCTGACGGTGCATCTTTGAGCTCCGGGGGTACCGCAGTTGTCTCTTCTTCACTCATAATTCGCGCTCCTTAAAATTTATAAATTGCATCGCCTTTAGTCCGTCATGGGCACCGTATCGACCATGGGCGACCGCCCGACCGTTCAGCAGTAACGACATCGCGTCAGGCTCTTCAATGGGAATGGTCATACCCACTTTCATCGCCAACAGGCTCTTTATGGTTGTTTCGATTGCGTTTATAGAGCCTTGGACTTCGACAGCCACATCGGGCAACGTCGCCCTCAACTGTGGCTCCCAAGTCGCCGCGTCCGGACTTTGGGGTATTTCTTTTTTACGAGGAAGAAACGCCTCGCTTTGAGCCTCTAGCTCCTCGAAAGGCACTAGTAACTGAAGCGTGCTCTTGTGCTCATCGCCAGCTGCTAGCTCGAAATTAAATACCGCAAAACCTGTATCACGGGGAATCAGCGAAAATCGGTCTGGCGTTACGTCTATGTAAAGGTCACCCATTTGCAATGGAAAACGATCGACCCAAACTTCAGCCATTGTTCGCAAAAATTCTTTAGCAACACGCTCACCGATTCGCTGCTCGGAGGGAGTCACTTTTGAGGTGAGCTTTGGCGGCGTCACCGAAGCACCACCGAAGTACTGATTCACTAAAAAGGTCAGGGTTTCACCGGGCACCAACAAATGACACTCGTCGGTGAAGGGGCCCATCTTTATGCTGACCAAGCACAGTCGATGAGGGAACGCAGTCATAAGATCCTGCGCAGTCGCGTAGGTTGAGGGCTGCGTGTCCACCGTAAGCTCAATATCAAACGATGCAGTGAAGGCCTTCTGAAGGGCCTCCGCGTGGTTGCCATGGAGTCCATCCAGCTCAACCCACTTAGACAATGTCAAAGACTCACCAGCACTAAAGTCGTGAATTCGAAACTCGCCGTCATCGAAGCCGCCATCCTTAGCGTGCTCGACGAGGGCCTCGATTTCCTCTTCGGTCAGAATTGCGTCGTTTTCAGAGTCTTCAGACACGTGGATTCCTACTGAGTAATGTAAGCAGTGAAGTAAACATCGGCCACACGCAACTCAGCCGTTGCACCGATGATTTCGTTCACTCGCACCAGGGTTTCGCGTCGAAGAGACTCTCGCCCCTCGTACGTATTGACGCGCTGAAATTGTTGCTGGTTGAAGAAGATGAGCAGACCATTGCGAATGGCAGGAACATCGTTTTCAACCGACTTCATGTACTTTTGATCGTGACCGACCAGCTGAACAGTTAGCTGTAAGTGCCTTGTTGCACCGCGGTACGGCAAAGCAATGAGGAGCTCACCAACTTCAGCATAGAATCGCTTTTTCGACGGATCAAAAACGCCTTCCATGGGCTGAAATAGGTCTGAAGCCTTGGGGCCTGAATCGGCTTCGGAACCATCAGCAACGACCTCTTCAACCTCCGGCTGCTCTGCGAGCCCGAGTGCTACCAATACGGGACCACCTGTTAAAGCGCCCGCGCCATAGCCGCCCAAAAGGCAAAAAACAGCAATCACCAGGACCAAAAGAGCACTGAAGCCCTTCTTCCCGCTTATGTCTTGTACACCTACATCTACATCATCACTCACAACACGCTTCCTCTATCGGTGTCGCAATGGGTTATCTTCACGATACTGACTGCAAAGCACAGACCAATGCAAAAAAGTTCAATTAAAACAGTTATTTAGGAATAAAAATTACGGAAGTCAAAAGCTTGACGCCCACGAGACCTAGCTTAACGATAGCCCAAGGTGAAAGGAGTACGAAATCAAGTTTTTGTGACACCGGGATACTGAGATCTGGGTCTCAGTCCAGAAAACGTCAGATATAAGTATCGACCAATCGATCCGGGTCCACCGTCAGCGAGAGGACGGTTGTAGCCGAGACATCATCGCCGTCGGGAGAAGTGCTGTCCCCGCGTGAGCTGCCAGGGCCCTTGTCTCCCGAGTC
>JAACDS010000164.1 GCA_009936895.1 Pseudomonadota bacterium | reverse complement strand
TCGCAGAGATGTTCCGTAAGACCTCTGCCAACGCTGCCCAATTCCCTACCGACGTACGCGAGGTCTATCGCCGTAACGCGGCTCAGCCCGGTGCGCTGACTGCCATGGTAAATTATTATCGCGCCCTGCTGCGCGGCGACCGCAGCAGACCTCGAATCGATCCACGCACACCGATTGGCGTACCTACCTTGATGGTCTGGGGCGAGGACGATGTGGCGTTGGATAAGTCCACCACCTTGACCACGGGTGATTATGTGAACGATTTCACGATTCGCTACCTGCCGGGTGTTTCCCATTGGGTGCAGCAAGAGCAGCCTGAAGCAGTAAACGCTATGATTAAGGCCTTTGTTCAGGGGGAAGAGGTGCCAGAGTATCGGCCCAATTAACGGTGACGAATAGGGGAAGCGAGGATGACGGAAGCCGCGCGAGGCACCGCAGAACTGACGCAGGCATTTGAGATTCTGGCGGAGCGAGACATTGATCTTTCACCACAAATCTACGAGCGCTTCTTTCAGCTTCGTCCCGACGCGGAAGGGCTGATGCAGCAGGCGGATGCCAACATGCGTGGACGCATGTTGGATCAAACATTCGAGTTGCTGATGGATCCAGAGTTGCTTGGGCCTGAAAGCTATTTTCGCTGGGAGGTAACCAATCACGTGTCCGCCTACAGCGTGTCGCCGGACATGTACGGCCCGTACTTTCAGGCGATGGGCGAGGCACTTGCCCCTGCCTTGGGAGACGCGTGGACCCTGCAAATCGCCTCGGCTTGGCAGGTTCGGGTGGCAGATCTACTGCAGGATTTGGGTCGGGCATCAGCCTAGGCGCGACCGCGCTCCTTGTTAGACATCAGGCCCGGTTTTGATGGCTCTGTGCTGTTTTAATGAACATAACGTTGACGCATTCAGTGGCGGTGTATTCACACCCGCGAATAGGTTAACTTCAGCGACTGATAGAAAGGGAGATTGGGATTATGAATAAAGTTCTCGCACTTCTTGGCGCGCTTGTTTTGGCAGTGATTGCCTACACCGCGTTGAGTCCGCAGTCCGCTAACGAAGAAGGGACCGCCGCTGATGTGGCCACCGTGGGATCTGCCGTCGAGCCGACCATGGGTTTCATTGATGATGAGCGTATTAAGAACGCGGCATCGGAACCCGGCAATTGGCTGTCCTTCGGTCGCACATACGAAGAGCAACGGCACTCGCCGCTCACGCAAATTAATAAGGAAACGGTGGGTCAGTTGGGTCTTGCCTGGTACAAGGACATGAACACCAACCGCGCTCAGGAAGCGACGCCCATTGTCGTGGACGACACCATGTTTTTTTCCAGCACCTGGAGCAAAGTCTTCGCGGTAGATGCCATCACCGGCGAAACCAAGTGGTCATATGACCCCGAGGTGCCGGGTGAGTGGGCGCGCAAAGCCTGCTGTGACGTGGTGAATCGCGGCGTTGCGGTCTACAAGGGCCGGGTCTATGTCGGTACCTTGGACGGCCGGCTGGTCGCGCTGGATGCTGCGACGGGCTCTGTCGTGTGGGAAGTCGATACGCTGATTGACCGCACACGTTTTTATACGATCACCGGTGCGCCTCGTGTGGCTAACGGTAAAGTGTTCATCGGTAATGGCGGCGCTGAATTCGGCGTAAGGGGCTATGTGACCGCATACGATGCGGAGTCCGGCGAAGAAGTCTGGCGCTTCTTCACGGTGCCCGGCGATCCTTCACTGCCATTTGAGCATCCAGAAATGGAGCTTGCGGCAGAAACATGGAAGGGCGGCAGCTGGTGGGAATTTGGCGGTGGCGGCACCGTGTGGAATTCCATTGTCTACGACCCCGATTTCAACACGGTGTACCTTGGCGTCGGTAACGGCTCGCCTTGGACACGTGTGATTCGCTCTCCCGGTGGCGGTGATAACCTATTCCTGTCCTCAATCGTCGCGCTGGATGCGGATACCGGATCGATGAAGTGGTATTACCAGACCACCCCCGGCGACAACTGGGACTACACGGCGGTACAGTATATCGCGCTAGCGGATATGGAAGTCGACGGCGAGATGCGCAAGGTCTTGTTGCAAGCTCCAAAGAACGGATTTTTCTACGTGCTGGATAGAGCCGACGGCCAGCTGCTGCGCGCTAATCCTTATGCAACGGTGACCTGGGCCAGCCATGTGGACATGGAGACCGGCCGTCCGGTAGAGAACCCAGAACTCGATTACGAACAACAGGAACAATGGGTTCTGCCCGGACCGTTGGGCGCTCACAATTGGCAGGCGATGTCGGTGGACGAAGAAGCGGGTGTGGTTTACATACCGGCTCAGGACAATCCACTGATTTATGGTCTCAGCGAAGATTGGAAACAGTCAGGCATATACAAGCGCAATCCCGGCGGCTGGAACACGGGTCTCGAGTTTGGACGAATTACTCAATTAGTTGTCGACAACATTGCTGACCAGCCAACGCCCAAGGGTTATCTGAAAGCCTTCGATCCTCTGACCGGCAAAGACAAGTGGGTTGTTGAAATTCCTCACTACTGGAACGGTGGTGTGTTGTCTTCTGCGGGTGGCCTGGTATTCCAAGGGGACGCGTTGGGCATGTTGACGGCTTACGACAAGGACAATGGCGAAGCACTTTGGCAGTTCAATACCTATACATCGATGTTGGCTCCGCCAATTACCTATGAAATTGATGGGACTCAATACGTGTCGATTCTTACGGGTACCGGTGGCGGTGACCTGTTTGGTGGTGAACCCTTGCCTCCAGTGTCAGAGCATGCCTCTCTAACCTACAACAACTACGGCCGTTTGTTGGTCTTCAAAGTGGGTGGCACTGAGGAATTGCCCGTACCAACGGTTCGTGATCGCACGATTCCGGTACAGACTAATCTGACGGCATCCAATGACCAGATCGCCGCAGGCGAGCGCCACTACCATAACTACTGCGCGGTATGTCACGGCTTGGCTGTGCGTTCCGGTGGGTCCATTCCCGATCTGCGACGCATGAGTGAAGGCACCCATACGGTGTTCAATCAAATCGTGCAGGATGGCTTGCTGGCGGCGAATGGTATGGCGGCTTTTAACGACGTTGTATCAGACGAAGACACCACGATGATCCACCACTATGTGCGCGCCAGAGCCGAGCAAGATCGGCTGGCGGCAGCGGGCGAGGGTGGCGGCCAGCTGACCTGGCAGTAACGTTCGTGGCAGATGGAACACCGGGCAATCCGGTGTTCCCTCTCGTTTGGATTAACCATCGCCTTGGATGGCGCTGGAGTTAAGTCTTTGGCGGCAGGGTAGGCGGCGCAACTTCTCGTAGCTCAAACATCGGGCGAAAGCCATCGTCCCCACCGATACGATCGGTTCCTTCGTAGTCGCTTTCACGCTGTGCTTGCGTGTCTTGCTCGCGCACTGCGTTGTTTGAGAGCGTGCCGTTCATGACATCACCTTCTTCCATTTTACCCAGCGCCGCTTGAGCTTCTTCTGCAGCCTGCTCGGTAAAGGGCACGTGGTAAGCACGCGGTGCGCCCTGGGGTATCCCGGCTTCGTCCAGTTCGCGTACCCAAAAAAAGATGCCGCCGGCTTCCTTAGTCGCCTTATCCGGCTCATCAATGGTAATCCACAGTACCCGGAAAGCTTCTGGCATATCCTCTGACGTCGCCCAGCCCAACATGCTCTGATGACCAAGCCATGTGACCGAGTAAAAGACGGTAACCAAAGCGATGAGACCGATTTTTAGCGGCCGCTTTCCGTCAAGACTGATGCACAGGGCCAGCAGTAAGGCGGCAACTAACGCGTAGGCCAGGCCAAGAGCCAGCAGTGAGGGCATCATGATTTGCTTGCTGCCAGGGTCAGCAGTTGTTTCGGACGTGGGTTGGTATTTGTGACCGCGCCGTTCTCATCCAAGGTAAACCGCACCGCGGTCTTCTCGTCGCCGCTGCCGGTCAGTTCGACGGTGTCGTAGTAGACCAAGCTGACGCTAGGATTGAGTTTTTCTACCTTAACGGTAACGGGGAGCGGCGCTGAATAGTTGGATTTATAGTGCAGTAGATTTACCACGTATTCGCCCGACTGAGTGGCACGCACGGTGACCGTTTCTTGATTGATCGGGTTGTTTACCTTGACACC
>JAACDS010000163.1 GCA_009936895.1 Pseudomonadota bacterium | reverse complement strand
GAATTGTCCTTACCCCCTCGCTACTTGTCAATCGACTCGACACACCTGTTTGGTCTCATGCGCCGCGACGTTATCTGGAGCAAAATTCACCGGCCACCAACCTTTACAGCCGGGCCAGTGCTCCATTGCCTGCCGTTGGGGGCGTGCTCTACCTGAAGCGATTCCCAGAGCGAGTAGGACGCGCCACCCAATGCTTTTGGCCTATTCTGCGGGTGCGGTACCCAGCAATTTCCGAACCGTCCAAACCGGTTTCGGGGCGCGCATTTATCACGTCTTTCAATCTACTGAGATGAACCAGCGTTAAAAAACATTAAGAAACGTAAGGTTGAATGTTTTCGAAACCCCGTTCGGCTATGTTCCCCGAAAGCCAAGCCCAGCAGTACATCCGGCACCCATCATCAACGATCAAAGCGAACCTTTGTCGAGGAGCACACATATGAAAAATACGTTTACAAGCCTAATGTTTATGGCCATAACCTTGGTCGCCCCTTGGGTTCTTGCGCAAGAGAATCAGGCGCCCCCTGAAGGTTGGCAATTCTTCCTCGGCGTTGGAGCCCTGTATGGCCCGACCTATCTTGGCGACGATGACAGTCAAGGCTTTGTCATTCCAAACCTTCGCGTTACCTATGACGATAAATTTTTCGCTTCGGTCTCGGAGGGCGTTGGGTACCACTTGATCAATCGAGACGGCCTCAAGATAGGCCCAATTCTTAAATATGATTTTGGACGCGACGAGGAAGGCGGCAATCTATTCGCCGTCGGCGATGACACCGAGGATTTGATTGGCCTAGATGATGTCGATGGGACAGTAGAATTGGGCGGCTATATTGAATATGACTTACAACCCTTAACCACCAAACTGGAAATTCGCCGAGGGCTCAGCGGTCATGAAGGGCTGATTGTTGATGCCAAACTGCATTTGACGGGCCGCGCTTTCCTGTACAGCCAACCAGTGCTCTACTCGGTCGGCCCAGAGTTAACGTTTACAGACGGCAATTACAACGACGCTTATTTCGGCATTAGCGCTGCTGAAGCCGAACGCTCGGCGTTGATGGCATATGACGGTGACGACAGCACAGTGTCCTACGGGTTGAGCGCCAACTTAGTGATGCCGCATACGGCCAACGTTTCAACGATCTTTTTCGCCAACTACAAGCGCTTGGGTGACACGATCACCGATTCGTCCTTAGTTACAGAACGCGGCTCGCAGAATCAAACCAACGTTGGACTCGTCATTAACTACCGTTTTTAACGTCGAGTCGGCCCCTACCGCAGCGCTCTGAGCGAAACCAGCTAGCGTTCGGAGCGCAACTCTTGCAATTGTTCGCTGGACCATATTTTGCGTATGAACCTCGGGTGTGTCGACGACATGTCTATCTGATAGGCACCATCGTGCTTTGGAGTTTCCAGATCGAGTATTTGAGCGAGCTTTAATGACAACCAGCGTTCGATCTTGAGCACGACCATCTTGCGTCGCAAACGGCCTTGAACGTCCCGGTTCAGCACCGTCGGCAGCGTATTCAGAGTAAGTATTTCATCAATAGCCGGATGAGCCATTTTCTCACGACCTTCCTCGCTGGCGTAAAAGTGGGACACCGCGAAAACAGTCTTGCCCGGGTTGATCTGCTTGAAGAATTGGCAAGATTTAACAACCGTAGATCCTGTTCGCACCATGTCGTCAAACAGCACGACATCGTGGCCGCTGATCTCCTCGAAAGTCGACTCACTCTCACTGTGCAGCTTGATGTCTACGCGTCGCTCCCCGCTTCGCTCTTTATCCAGCAACACAAACTTTGCCTTTGACAGTCCGATGCGATTGAACATTTCGCGTACGAACGCTCGCGCTCCCGCATCTGGGGCACACAACGCTAAACCCTCCCCATCCTCTTTACAGCGAACGATGCTCGAGTTGCGGAGGTAATCGGCGTAAATATCATAAGGAATCAGATTGTGGAATTTTCCCTCAAAGACGCCAGTAAACATCTGCTGTACAGAATACGAGTGATTGTGGACCGTCAAGACGCGGTCGACTCCAGCCAATTTCAACATTTCCGCATAAAGCTTCGCAGTGAATGGTTGGCCATCAAACTTCTTTAAATCTTTTGGGTCACGCTCAGCGAGCGTATCTCCAAGCTCCGGTCGAGGGCCCCGATCTTGGGCGCTGTAGTAAAGATCAGGTTCCACCAACACCACTTCTGCCGCGCCGTTTTCCTTCGCAGCGCGGGCAATGAGAAGGTTTCGCATGGCCAAGTTTTGGCGGCTAACGGTCATGCTGGACGTACTAACAATCACGACAACTTTGCTGCGTAAACGAACTCCTATTTTACTCAGATCATCCTCGTCTGAAATGAATCGAGGACAAAATTCCGAGTTCGCAAAGGTTTGCATGCTGATCAAATCGGCAATGTCCTCGCTCTGTCCGAGCCCAAACGCGAGATCAATCGCAAAGGGATCGTCTGAGGAGTTACCCACAATAATAACGTTGTCTAAGGCCGCTGGCATGAAGGTTCTAACGCATCGTTTGAGGTGAGCAGCCTAAATAGTTCGCGTCGGAAATGCGAGCGCTTTGGATCGCAAACATTCGTTAATCTCGATCTACCGCGAAGGCTAAAACGCGGCTCGCGCTACAAATGGAGCGCTGTGATGCCTCAACATCTGCATTCAGGTCTAATTCACTACCGCTCATCTGAAAAAAATTGAAATTCTTGCCCCAAATTGAATTTATAGAAGCTCAAAAAAAACGGAGCCTCCATGCTCTGGCCATTCTTCGAAGCATTCATCCAGACTGGGCGCCTTACCGTTATCGCCGCGGATGGACAACGGCGCCACTTTGGCGAGGGCGATCCCAGTGCCACTATCCAGTTTTCAGACCCTAAATGCCTCACGGAAATTTTGCGCAACCCAGAGATGAACTTGGGCAAAACCTATGTTGAGGGTCGCTGGAAACCTGCGACAGAGTCCGATCTCCATGCTGTGCTCCATGTCTTAAGAGTGAACTTCGAAAAGACACTAGCTACAAACGGCTGGTCCGCACTTTCGCAATCTGTCACCGCCTTTCTTCGCTCGTGGAATTCATTGGTTGCCAGCCGACGCAATGTTGCCCACCACTACGATTTAGACGAAACGCTATTTCGCGCCTGCCTTGATCACGACATGCATTATTCCTGTGGCTATTTTCGCGATCCCAGCGAAAATTTGTAGCAGGCACAGCAAGCCAAGTGCCGACACATTGCGCGAAAACTCTGCCTCAGACCGGGCCTGCGCGCGCTGGACATAGGCTGCGGCTGGGGAAGCTTGGCCCTGTACCTTGCCGAGCATCATCACGTACATGTCACGGGTCTGACATTGTCAAT
>JAACDS010000162.1 GCA_009936895.1 Pseudomonadota bacterium | reverse complement strand
GCTTGGCAGGAAATTCGCGTGCTGAGCGGCGATACCATCAGCGAAATCGCAGATACTTACGGCGTTACCAGTCAAACACTCAAGACATTTAATCACTTAGACAGCGACCTGCTTCGGATCGGTCAAACCCTCCGGGTACCGGGACCTAGCGTGATCAATCCACCAAGCAAGGCCGGGACCACGCTGTACGTCGTGCGTCAGGGTGATTCGCTTTGGGAAATTGCGCGGCGAGCGGGCGTCAGTGTCAGCACCCTGGTCAAACTCAATCGGATCGGGCCTCGGGATGTTCTGCAAGTCGGCCAGAAAGTCTTAGTTCCTGGAGCGACAGCACCGCCGTCGACGGTTATGGCATCAACCGCAGAGCCGGTACCCGTCAAGATGCGGAAAATTCAGTACCGAGTGCGTCGTGGTGACTCTCTGAGCCGAATCGCCCAACGCTTCAGCATACGCGTAAGCGATATTGTTTCCTGGAACGACGTGGATCCCCAGCGATATCTGCAGCCGGGCCAGGGCCTCACGCTATTCATCGACGTTATTGGCGGTTAGCGCCCTCTCGAGGCAGCGAGCTAATCGCTTCGGGCCACACCGACTGCCACTTCTGCCGCGGCAAAAAACGCGCCAAATTCCAGCTGCTGATCTCTCGCGGTCACCTGCTGCTCTAACTGTTGCAACAAAGCTTGCCCCGTGGCACCGACATCGCCGGCCAGCACTCGGGTCACGACGATCAGTGCGCTGCCCTCGGGTGTTGACACGGCGCCAACGCTCTTCCCTGAATCCTGAGGACGCGGCAGCGAAAACGCTTCAGTGAGGATACTTTGCTCCACATTGGCGGGTCCGGTCGGAGTCATGCTCATCCGAGTAATCAACTCGTGGGTTTCCCAACGCTTGCCAAGGTCGTTCGCGACCTGAGACACCGATACACCCTCTTTCAATTGGGCCAGAGCGTTGGCCTTGTCTGCTTCAATTTCGCTTCGGCCCGCTTCCTGCTTCAGTTCATCGAGGATCGCTTGCTGCACATCGGCCAACGACAATTGCTCAGAGGCATAATATTGAGCCACCCGAACGACCGCGGCTCGGTCATCGCCAAGCAAAATAACGGGACTGTTTTCCCCTTCCAGACCCTCGGTGGAGAACAAACTGTCGATCACTTCTGGGCTGCCCGCCAGTGGCCACGGCCTCGCGTCTGGCCCATTGGATTCCGAAACACCTTCGGCGCGCTGAATCGACAAACTCAATGCATTGGCAGTTTCTGACAGTTCGTAACGCTCCTCAAACGCCCGCTGTTCGAGCTCCTCTACAGCCGCATCAAAGGCTTCTGCAGCAGCTTCAGAGCGCAGGCGGTCAAGAATTCTGCTCCTCTCCTCGGCGAAGGTTGGCACCTCTATAGCGCCTATTTCGTTTAAGCGAATCAGATGATAACCAAATTCACTGCGTACGGGCTCTGATACATCGCCTGGATTTTGCAACGCCCAGAGGGCATCTTCGAAAGCTGGGTCAAAGGATCCCTGCGCCATCATTCCCAGGCTGCCACCATTGTCCGAAGAACCCGGATCATCCGACAGTTCCTTCGCCAGAGCGGAAAAATCCTCACCGGCAGCGAGTCGATCCGCGGCATTTCGGATTTTCGCTAACGCTTCGGTTTCGTCCGTTCCCTCATCCACAACCACAAGAATATGGGCTGAATCACGCTGGGCTTGTTGGTCCAACGTGCTGATATCGTCTTCGTAAATGGCCTTCAGAGCTTCGTCGCTTTCATCAACGTCAACGCTTGATCGCAAACCGTCCAGAGACAGTTCGAGCCATTCGACGTCGACGGACGGCTCTGTGACGTAGGACGTTCGATCCTCTTCGTAACGTGTCGCCACTTCTTGCTCGGCTATCTCAATGCCATCGAGGTAGTCCTGCAGCTTCAAGTCAAGATAGGCAATGTCACGACGCTGATTTAACAGCGCGGCCGCTTGGGCTACTTCCCAGTCTTGGGCGAATGAGGTTTCGGCGATGCTTGCGCGCAGCAACTCGGAACTCAGTCCCTGACGAACTTCCTGTATGAATTGCACTGGCGCAAAGCCCATCAGCTGAAGCTGTTGGCGATACACAGCCTCACTGAATTCACCGCCAATCTGATAGGCAGGACTTTCCACTAGGCGCCGATTGACTTCGGCATCGGAAAATCCAATGTCTAACTGTGCCGCGGCTTGATACAAAACCTGACGGTTGACCAGCTGATCAAGCGCGTAATTTTGCAGCTGCACACGATCAATATCCGCCGGGTCAAATTCGGGTCCCATCTGCGAGAGCAGGCGGCGGCGCTCACGTTCGGTTTCCACGGACAGAACACTTTCTGTGACATCAAAGTCACCGACGGTGGCAACAGTTGGGACATTTCCCATGAAAATATTGGTTGCACCAAACCCGAACAGGGTCAGCACTAAAATAATGGCGACCACAAGGACCTTAAATCCCGTTGACTGGGTCTGATCTCTCAGTTGTTGCAGCATCTTTCTTATCTTTCTTACGTAGTCTTTCTGGATTGTTCACATTTGGTCTTGGTGAAGCGTCATCGTTCGGAAAAGCGATCGCGTCATCGCTCTCGAGGCAAAGCCGAAGCACTGCCCGATCGGTTCCCATACACGGCTTTAGAATGCAAAACCTAAAAAAAAGGGCGCAAAAACTGCGCCCTCAGACAGCGACCTCAGCCGCTGTAGTCGAGCTGGTTAGTTCAATGCATCCTTCAATGCTTTGCCCGCTTTAAACGCAGGAACCTTGGCAGCTGCAATTTGAATTGCTTCGCCGGTCTTTGGATTACGGCCAGCGCGCGCAGCGCGCTCACGAACCAAAAACGTACCAAACCCAACCAACGCTACAGATTCACCATCGCTCAAAGAGCTCGTAATGCCCTCAAGTGCCGCTTCTACAGCCCTGGCAGCAGTCGCCTTGGGAATGTCTGCCGATTCGGCTACGTGGTCTACCAATTCACTTTTATTCAATTTCTTACCCCTCGCTTGTCGCGTTAGAACATTTGCAGATTAGTCACGCTCTCACGTTTGGCTTTAGACCAAACCCAGCGCTGTCCTAACGCGATTATTTAAAAATATCCTCGCGGACGTGCCATCATATAACAACCCTAGTGTGCTGTGGCAACCAATTATCCGCTTCTGGCAACAATGACTGTGCCAAATCACATTTTTCAGTCACTAGTGAGGACTGATACTGGGTGCGCCGTCATCCTCGCCCTTTCGCTCCATTCTCTCTGTCTGAGCATCGCCTCCAGCATCTGCAATCCGAGGCACTGGCATCCGATCCAAGGCGACCTGAAGAACCTCGTCCATCCACTTCACGCAGTGGATTTGCAAATCGTCCTTTACGTTTTCGGGAATTTCCGCCAGGTCTTTCTCGTTTTCATGGGGAATAATGACCTGCTTCACGCCACCCCGGTGTGCTGCCAGAAGTTTTTCTTTTAGCCCCCCAATGGGCAACACCTGGCCGCGCAGCGTGATCTCGCCGGTCATGGCCACATCGGCTTTTACTGGAATCCCCGTTATCACAG
This sequence comes from Pseudomonadota bacterium, assembly GCA_009936895.1. Lineage (GTDB taxonomy): Bacteria > Pseudomonadota > Gammaproteobacteria > Pseudomonadales > Azotimanducaceae > UBA4421. The sequence continues at coordinate 874 of JAACDS010000162.1, read as the reverse complement.
AAACCATTGCCGTGCACATGCCTATGCCCGCGCTGGGGCCGTCCTTGGGTGTCGCGCCCTCCGGCACGTGAATGTGCAGGTCGGTTTTTTCATGAAAGTCTTCGGGCAATCCGAGCACACTGGAGCGACTGCGCACAAATGTCAGGGCAGCTTGAATGGATTCCTGCATCACATCACCCAGTGAGCCGGTCTTAGTCTGACGGCCTTTACCCGGCATTGACACCGCTTCGATATTCAGTAGCTCACCACCTACCTGGGTCCAGGCCAACCCGGTCACGATGCCCACCTGATCCTTTTCCTCGGCCCTGCCATAACTGAACTTACGGACTCCGCTGTAGTGATCCAGTTGATCCGGTTCGATCACCGTTTTCGCAAACTTCTTTACTGCTTTTTTCCGCTTGCCCTTCGCCTCAAGGTCGGCGCTTAACGATTGTTCCTTCACAACCTTTCGTGCAACTTTCGCGATCTCTCGCTCCAGACCGCGAACACCGGCTTCCTTCGTGTAGTAACGAATCAGGTCTATCAGCGCCAGCTCGGTTATTTCCAGTTCATCATCTTTCAAACCATTATTTTTGATTTGCTTCGGCACCAAATAGCGCTGGGCGATGTTGAGCTTTTCGTCTTCGGTATAGCCAGGCAGACGGATCACTTCCATGCGATCCAATAACGGGCCAGGAATGTTCATGGAGTTCGAGGTGCAAACAAAAAAGACGTTCGATAGGTCGTAGTCGACTTCCAGATAATGGTCGTTGAACGTGTCGTTTTGTTCCGGGTCCAGAACTTCCAGCAGAGCACTGGATGGATCGCCCCGCATGTCCATCCCCATCTTGTCTATTTCATCGAGCAAGAACAGCGGATTTACCACTCCGGCTTT
>JAACDS010000161.1 GCA_009936895.1 Pseudomonadota bacterium | reverse complement strand
CTTTTCCTTGAGCAACATGGAAATAAAATAGAGTCCGGGTTCCACAGTAATGACCATATTTTCGGTCAATGGTCGGGTCAGTCGCAGCGATGCGTAAGGTTCTGGTGGAGGAGCCACATGGCCCTCGATATCCAGTTGTTGGCCACCCACATCGTGGACTTGAATGCCCAGCAGGTGACCCAGGCCATGCGGGCAAAAGGGCACGGTCAGTTCGTTGGCAAATGCTTCGTCGGCACTGCATTCCAAGAGTTTGGTGTCGACCAGAATGTTGGCGAGAGACCGGTGCATGGCCGCCTGCAGCTCGACGTAGTTTGCCCCGGGCGTGACTTGGCTGATCAGGTCGTCTTGATGATCCTGCATACGCGCGATAAGCACTGCAAAGAGACTGGCGGCTTCCGCGGAATAACAGCTGGGTCCGACATAGGTGCGAGTGATATCGCTGGCATATCCGTCAACGGTAGCCCCTGCATCGATGAGCAGGCTGTTCATCTCTGGGGCAGGTTCACGGTCTTGGTACTGGTAGTGCAGCAAGCTGGCGTGCTGGTTTTGAGCCACAATGTTCCCATAGGGCAGTTGCCACTCATTCATGCTGCTGGCTTCAAGGAACGCCAAATGGACTCCGAATTCGCTGGCCCCGCGGGCAAAGGCCGCTTCCGCCGCCTCGTGGCCCCTAGCGCCCTGGTCGGATGCCTGTCTCATCAACGTGAGTTCGTATTCGGTTTTGCAGGCACGCTGGAAATGCAGCGCATGGATGACATTCGGGGGGTTGAGGATACATTGATCCGTTACGGCGCCGTCGCGTTCGCTGATTTGGGCCAGCTTGTGTTTGCCCCCCAATTGCTTGGATACGCTTTGTGCGAGACCGCTCTTTAGCGCGTTAAGATCCGTAAAAACCTGAATGTCCATATGCGCGGCCAGATGCGTGGGGGCTGGAGTTGCAGCGTGCCAAAAGTCATCGGGCTGATGAAAGAACAGTGTTGGTGCTGTGCCTGGGCGAACGAGCAGCCAAGTGTTCTCACCAATATGTTGTTTGGCGAGCCATTGAACCATCAAGGGGTTGGGACGAAAAGCCGGCCCCTGATCGTCGTGGAAATGGAATTGCTGGCTGCCCGCGCCCAGTAAAATTGCGGCGAATCCCGTGCGTTCGATAACGTTTTCCCAAAACGTTTGCAACGTCGCATAGTGCGCGAGCAGCAAGGTGGGTTGATCGGTGTCTGTCATAACGTCGGCTTCTCAAGGCAACTGAGGCGGACCGACAGTCTAGTGCCGTGGCGTGCGGGTCGCTAGGGTAAACCGTCGATTACAAAGCGAGACAAGTCATACACCTGAGATTTATCAGGTGTCCCTGACGTGTTAACTTCTACAGCAGTATCGCGTTCAAACGAGGGATTTATGGAGAGTTACGCATACGCTGCCCCGAGCAGTGTGTCAGAGACGGTTGCTTTGCTGGCGCAGAACGCCAGTGAAGGGCGGCAGACGCAAATTTTGGCTGGAGGGACGGACGTGCTCGTACAAATGCGTGCAGCGGGCCATACCCCTCGGACGATTATCGATATCAAAACCTTGGCGGAAACCAATCGGTTAGATGTTAGTGCTGACGGTATTTACATTGGTGCTGCCGTTCCCAGCGCGGTGATTAACGAACATGCACTTTTACGATCGGCTCTGCCGGGCCTTTTGGAGGCCGCTGATCTCATCGGTTCGACTCAGATCCAAGGCCGGGCGACAATATGCGGCAATCTCTGCAATGCCTCTCCCGCAGGAGACAGTATTCCTGCCATGATAGCGGCCGGCGCGATCTGTGAGATAGCAACGGCCGCAGGCAGTCGCGAAATTGCGGCAGAAGACTTTGTTGTTGGGGTGGGTCGAAACGCGTTGGCGCCTGGAGAGTTTTTGCTCGGTCTGAAGTTGGCTATGCCGAGCGCCGAGACAAAGGATGCCTACTTGCGCTTTACCCCGCGCACTGAAATGGATATCGCCGTGGCTGGGGTGGGTGTTTCTCTCACTGTCGCAGGCGGGCGGTGTACTCAGGCGAGGGTTGCTATTGGCGCTGTTGCACCAACGGCCATGCTGGTGCCCGAGGCCGCAGAAGCCCTCATAGGCACAGACTTGAACGACACTGCGCTGCATCAGGCAGGAGAAGCGTGCAAGGCAGCCGCATCCCCAATCAGTGATAAGAGGGGCACAGCGGAATATCGCAAAAAAGTGGTGGCCGTGTTGTGTCGTCGCGCCATTGTTGTGGCGCATCAACGAATTCAAGGAGCGTAAGGGTGGCGAGACTACAAGTTGAAACGGTAATCAATGGGGAGCCCAGAGAGTTCCTGTGCGATGCAAATCAATCGATGTTGGATGTGTTGCGTGATGAACTAGGGTTGACCGGCACTAAGGAAGGCTGCGGTACCGGTGACTGCGGTGCGTGCTCGGTGTTGGTTGATGGCCGCTTGGTGTGCTCATGCCTGATGTTGGGCGTGGAAGCTTCGGGTAAAAGTGTTGAGACAATTGAAGGTATCGCCGGTGAAGACGGATTGCATCCATTGCAGCGCCAGTTCTTGGAAAATGCCGCGCTGCAATGCGGTATCTGTACCCCGGGCTTTATCGTCGCGTCCAAGGCGCTTCTGGCGAAAAATCCGAATCCTGATGAAGAAACCATACGGTACTGGCTGGCGGGAAACCTGTGCCGGTGTACGGGCTACGATAAAATCATTCGCGCGGTGCAAGACGCTGCTGCGGAGATGTCGCATCCGGCGTAGCGTGAGCGCGCCGGTGTGGATTTAAAAAGCCCAGTCAAGCTGGGCTTTTTTGTACCCGTATCGTGTTGCGGGACTTAAGGAAAGATCAGGCCGGTAACGTTGGCGAGATCGTCTATCGCTTGGGCTTCACTGACCACCTTAATGGTCTGCATGCCCAAGGCTTTTGCGGGCTTCAGATTGATGCCCAGATCGTCCAGAAAGATCGCCTCGGAACAGGCGACGCCCAGTCGTTCGCAGGTTCGAGTGTAGATCTCAGGATTGGGCTTACGGACACCCTCGACGCTGGATTCAACCACAAGATCAAACAGCGCCATAACCTCTGCAACCGCATTGGCCTTGCTTTTCTCGCGCGCCATACCAGGCCCTTCCCCGGCTTTGACATTGTTGGTGATGCAGGCCACTTTGTAGTGCTTTTTGCACTGTTTTAGCACCTCGACCATGCGCGGTCGGAGCGTACCGGATAGCATGGCGATTACTTCTTTGCCCGGTATCCGGTGGCCGCGTGCTTCACTTTCGTCGGCGAACAAGCCGTCGAATTCGTCCAAGGAAACGCTGTTGGATTCGAATTGCGCCCATGCATTGCTCTCGGGATTAATGGCATTGGTTTGTCGGATAAAGTCTGCGGGGACGCCGAGGCGCGCCTCCAGGGCATTGAATGCTTCAAAAGGGCTGCTGGTAAATACACCGCCAAAATCCCAAAGGATGGCAGACGCTTGGTTTGGTGTGTCGTTAGACAAAGTAGTCTCCTTAGATTCAGGTGGGCATGCTTCGCCTTGCGTGTCGAAGTGCTGTAACCGGAGTCTAGTACGCCAGGCCGCCAGAGAACATGCCGAGCGGGCATTTCGTTGGCCGAGCAGCTACGCTGGATTACTGAATGGGAGTGAAACGATAGCCCACGCTGCGCACGGTCTGGACGGTTCCGTCTAAGCCAAAGGGCTTGAGAACTTTACGCAGTCGCAGCACGTGGACATCAACGGTTCGTGTTTCGATGTAGCTACTTCGGCCCCAGACACGATCCAGTAACTGATCGCGTTCAAAGACGCGGTCGGGGTTTCGCATCAAGAGCTCGAGCAGTCGATACTCAGTGGGCCCAATGTTGATGTCTACGCCTTTGATCGTAACGCGGTGACTGACCAAATCAATACGAATGCCTGACGCTTCGATCAAGTCGTCTTCCGGTGCGCCTGAACGACGCAACAGTGCCTTGATTCTTGCGACCAGTTCCTTTGGCGAGAACGGTTTGCTCATGTAGTCGTCGATGCCGGATTCGAAGCTCTTCAGGATGTCCGACTCTTCGTTTCTCGCGGTTAGCATCAATAAGGGGAGGGCGCTGGTCAGTTCGTCCCGTCTGAGGCGTTTGGCCAACTCCACACCGCTCATTCCCGGAAGCATCCAGTCTACGATGAGGATATCCGGCAAATTAGAGTCAAGGCGCTGCAGTGCTAATTCGCCAGTCTCGGCTTCCGTAACATTAAAGCCTGCCCGAGTGAGGGAAAAATTCAGCAGTTCACGAATTTCTGGTTCGTCTTCAACAATTAGGACGGTAGTAGCCATCTGTATGTATTCCTCAACTCAGCGCACGAGAAGGTGGTCTCAACAAATGAGTAGACTACCGCATTGTGACGATTGCATGACTTTATTGTCTCAAGGGTTTGCGGTGACAAACAACCGGCGACTCGATTCCGCGCTCGTCATGTCCTCGATTGATCTAAGGCCCGTGGCGTCGGTAGGATGATGCTTTTGAGGAGTAAAACGATGGGACAGATGATCACAATTGCCATGTCTGACAGCTTTGGCTTGGGCGCGTACACCACCAGTCCAACGGGCGGCGAAAGCAAGGGTGTCGTCGTCGTCATTCAAGAGATATTCGGCGTCAATGCGCACATACGCGAGGTGGCGGACGGATACGCGGCGAAAGGCTACACGGTTATCGCGCCCGCATTATTTGATCGTATCGACTCGGATATCCAGCTGGGCTATACCGAAGCCGACATGGGTACGGGTATTGGTCTGGCATTTGAAAAGCTGCAAATGCCACAGACGCTCGCAGATTTGCAAAGTGTGGTGGACTACGCGGTCGAACTGGGTCCCGTAGGCGTCGTCGGGTACTGCTTTGGCGGCTTGCTGACCTATTTGAGCGCCTGCAACATCAAGGGCGTAACTGCCGCATCCAGTTATTACGGTGGTGGTATTGCGGGGATGCTGGATCAGACCCCCCAATGTCCGTTAATCATGCACTTCGGTGAATTGGATGCGCACATTCCGATGTCTGATGTGGAAAAAATTCAGGCGGCGCATCCGGATCTGCCTGTCAATGTCTACGCTGCCGACCATGGATTCAATTGTGATCACCGAGCCAGTTATGACGAAGCCGCCGCCGAATTGGCCCTGAGCCGCACATTGGCGCACTTTGAAGAACATTTTTAGGCCGACGTTGCACCACAATCGAGCAATCAGACAAATCCAACCAAATAAAAACCCGTTCTGACGATCTTGGCCTTGTCGAGTATTGACAAAAACTTGGTGTTTGTTGATCCTTCGTGCCGGACTTAGCGGGGAGGCCGCTCTTGCCAACGCTCTCGGGCTGAGAACCGTCGAAGACGATGCACATCTAAGGGACATTGTTTTGGGCCGGTTCTTATGTAGGCAACATCTGAATTTTTGCTACGGCATATAAAAGCTGGCTTTAGAAGCGAATGTGAAGGGGTCGCCTTGTGCGGCACCTCAGTGAATTTCGAGCCATACAGAAACCAGGGATTTTCCAGTAGGAAGTACTAATGAAAAAACACATGCAAAAGCTGTCGCTAACGCTGTTAACCAGCGCGGCTGTATTTACCGGATCGTCTGCGTTGGGGGCGACGTTGACAGACGTCTTTCAAGCCGCCGAGCAAATGAACGTTCAGGCGAAACGCTCTCAGGCAAAGATCAACGATCTTACTGAAGAGACGCGTCAGCTGCTGAATGAGTACAAAACGGTGCTCAAAGAGGTTGAAGGCCTGAAGGTCTATAACCGACAGCTGGAAAAGCAGATCGGTAATCAAGAGCGCGAGATGGTGCAGTTGTCTGAGTCCATCGACGAAGTCACCGTTATTGAGCGTCAAATTACACCGCTGATGCTGCGAATGATCGACGGCCTGGAGCAGTTTGTAGAGCTAGATGCTCCATTCCTGTTGGACGAGCGCCTCGCTCGCGTTGAGAGGTTGCGTGAGATGATGGATCGCGCGGATGTTGCGGTTTCCGAAAAGTTTTCGCAGGTGTTCCGTGCCTTCCAGATCGAAAACGAATACGGCCGAACGATGGAAACTTATCCTTCGACGATCGAGATCGACGGCGTAGAACGTAAAGTGGATATTTTGAAAGTTGGTCGAATCGCCTTGGTGTATCAAACACCCGATGGCGCAGAAACCGGAATGTATAACCCTACGGCTCGTCAGTACGAGGCAGTTGATAACTCTTATCAAGCTTCTGTAAGACAGGGCATTCGTATGGCTCGTCAGCAGGCATCAATCGATATGCTGAGCTTGCCGGTAGTTGGAGCGGGAGCAGCACAATGATCAACAACATGACACTTGGTTTGACTAAATTGAAACTCTTTGCCGCGGCCTCCTTGGCCCTAGGCGCGACGGTGTTTGCTCCGGTGACCATCGCTGAAGAGGGCGCAGCGCCTGCCAGCGATTTGGTGGTAAACGAAGCCAGCTCTCTGGACGAATTGCTAGAGAACGTAAAAGAACGACGCGTTGTGGAATCTCGCGAGAACACCGCCCGCGAACGTCGCTTCGCCAACGAAAAAGCAGAACAAGCGCGTCTGTTAAAAGAAGCTGAAGCGGAACGTTTGCGCGAGCAGCGTCGTTCCGATCGGCTGGAAACCCAATTCGAAGAAAACGAAATTCGTATTGGCGACCTGACCGAACAGCTGGATAAGCGGTTGGGTAGCTTGCGTGAATTGTTCGGCGTGTTGCAGCAGGTTGCTGGTGACACCCGCGGCGGTTTTGAAGGCTCTATTATTTCCAGTCAGTACGCTAACCGTGGAGACTGGTTGGGTGAGCTGGCCAAGAAAATGGGTACCTCTAGTCAGTTGGCAACCATTGATGAGATGGAAAGCCTGTGGTTTGAGCTCCAGCGCGAGATGACCGAGTCCGGAAAGATTTCGAAGTACCCGGGTACGATTACGAAGCTTTCGGGTGACAAGGTGAATACTGAAATCGTTCGAGTGGGCTCCTTTGCCTTAATTGGCGAAGGCCAATACCTGCAATGGGATGCCGACAGCCAGTCAATTTCAGAGCTGGCGCGACAGCCAACGGGACGTCACGTTTCTACGGCAGAAGACCTTCAGGCAGCGGCTCCCGGCGAAGTGGTTGAGTTTTCTGTAGACCCCACGCGTGGTTCCTTGCTTGCGCTATTGATCCAAGCCGCAACCTTGGGTGAGCGCATCGGTTCCCCGTTCGCCGCCATCGGCGAGTGTGGCATGCCTTTCTGCGACGGTCAGGGTGGTGAAGTAGGTTCAGTGATCATTTTGGGCGGTATCCTCGGTGTGCTATTGGCACTGGAGCGGTTCATTACGTTGTTCATGATTGGTACCAAGGTTGCCGCTCAGCGTAAAGATCCCGTCGCGCAAGACGACAACCCACTGGGTCGTGTCCTCAAAGTGTACGAGGAGAACAAAGATGTCGACGTTGAAACCCTTGAGCTCAAGTTGGGCGAAGCGATTCTGACGGAGACACCTGCTCTGACGAAGTACATCAATCTGGTTCAGGTGATCTCGGTGGTTGCACCGCTTACCGGCCTCTTGGGTACGGTGATCGGTATGATCGAAACCTTCCAGGCGATCACGCTGTTTGGTACTGGTGATCCGAAAACCATGGCTAGCGGTATTTCTAAAGCGCTTATGACGACGGTACTAGGACTTTGTGTGGCGATTCCAACCACGCTACTGCACGCGGTAGTGAGTTCTCGGTCTCGTGGGCTGGTGCACATTATCGAAGAGCAGAGCGCCGGTATTATTGCCGATCACGCTGAAAAGTCCGGTAAAACCTTAGGTTAAGCCGAAAGCCTGAGTCCAAGGGGACTGCCGCAAGATGTTTAACGACGCTTACCTGGCGATCATCAGATTCATGGAGATGGGAGGCGATGTACTTTGGTTCATCGCTGCCATTACCTTCCTGATGTGGAGCCTAATTTTCGAGCGGGTTTGGTTTTTCCGAACCGAACACAAAGACTTGGTGCTGGAAGCCAGTAATACCTGGGAAAACCGGGGCGAACGCAAGTCATGGAGTGCACGTCAGGTGCGAGAGGGGATTATTTCTGATGGTGCAACCCGCATCACTGGGAGCTTACCCATTATCGAAACCTGCGTGGCGCTATGCCCTCTGTTCGGGCTGCTCGGCACCGTAACGGGTATGATCGCAGTGTTTGACGCTATGGCAACTCAGGGCGGTAACGCCCGTTCCATGGCGGCTGGCGTGTCTATGGCGACCATACCGACCATGTCGGGAATGATCGCTTCATTGTCTGGCCTTGTGGGTACGACCTATCTAAAGCGGAAGGTCGAATACGAGACTGAGCTTTTTGAAGACCAACTAACTCTGGATCATTAGATTCGGGGCAGAGGAGAATTTTTATGCGCAGACAAATAAAGCGCATTTCAAGAAGCGAAGAAGAAGCTGACATCAACCTGACGCCCATGCTGGACGTCGTGTTCATCATGTTGATCTTCTTCATCGTGACCGCCACGTTTATTAAACAGGCGGGTATCGACGTACTGCGCCCAGAAGCAATGACATCTGAGCAAAAGCCGACGGTAGCCTTGCTGGTTGCCATTAGCCCGAGTGGCGATATCTGGATAGACAAGAAGCGCGTGGACCCAAACTCGGTCCGCTCGCATATCGAACGTCTGCATGCAGAAAACCCCAAGGGAGGACTTGTTGTGCAAGCCGATCGAATCTCGACCAATGAAAAGCTCATGGTTGTTCTCAATGCCGCCAGAGCTGCAGGAATGCGCGAAGTGGCTATATCAACCGAAAACAATTAGGCAGGTAGTACTATGGTCGCTCGTTATGCGATAGGCGTTGGCCTAGGAGCTTTAGTCACATTTTTGCTGTTCTTTTTGATGCAGGCCATCATTGCAACAGATGAAGCGAAGTTGGATGAAGGCGTTAAAGGGAAACTCTTGGACTTCGTGCGTTTGCAGGACGATCAAGAAGTTGAAACGAAGCAGCGTAAGCCAAAGCCGCCACCGCCGCCGGATGAACCGCCACCCGATATGCCCAAGCCGGATTTTGAATCTTCTGATTTGTCCCAGGGCGTGGATGTGGGCGCGGTAGACGTCGATGTGGATCTGTCCATCGAAGGGGGAGGGTTCAGTTCCGATGGTGAATATTTGCCAATTGTTAAGGTGAACCCACAGTACCCAAGACGAGCGCAAACACGCGGTATTGAAGGCTACGTGATTTTGGAGTACATCGTCACGAAGACCGGCGCGGTGCGCGATCCGGTCGTGATAGACGCCAAACCGCCAGGCATTTTTAACCGCTCGGCGATTAATGCGGCGTTGAAGTATAAGTATAAGCCGAAGGTCGTAAACGGCGAGCCAATTGACGTGGCTGGCGTTAAAACCCGTATCACGTTTGAAATGGCAGATTAAGCATCAGGAGTTGTTGCCGAAATGACAAAGATTGAATTAGCAAACCGGTGGGCTTGGTCACGCGGTAAGACACTGACTCGAGGTTTCACCGCCGCCACTGTGGCGTTAGCGTTAACCGGGGTTTTCAGTCCGATAAGTGACAGCCTCGGTCAATGGACTGCGATTAGCGCGACTGCTGAAGAAGCACCGGCTAAAAAGCAAAAGACCCGCCGAGTACCCTCTTTGAGCGAAGGGGTTTACAAGAAACTGGGTGAGGGTCAAGAAGCCATCGATGCGAAAGATTTGGCCGGGGCCGAAGAGATTATCAAGACGGCGCTGGATCGTTCGCGACGTTACAACGAGAACGAGATAGCCAACCTGCATAACATGCTCGGCTACATCTATTACCTCAAAGAAGACTACGATGGTGCGCTGCGGGAATACACAATCGTTGTTTCCCAGGGCGAGAAGATTCCTGAGGGTCTGGAGACCACAACCCTCTACACCGTCGCCCAACTGAGCTACGTTCAGGAAAATTATGATGACGCGTTGAAGTATATGGAAATCTGGATTTCCAAGGCGTTGAATCCTTCTTCTGCACCTCGCTTCTTTATGGCAACCGTCTATTACCAGATGAAAGAGTACGACAAAGCCATTAACCAGATGCAGTTGGGTATCCAAATCGCGGAAGAGCGTGGAACCACAGTTAAAGAACAGCAGTGGAGCTTGTTGACCTTTTTGTACTTCGAAAAAGAAGACTGGCCTAACGTGATCGAGACACTGAAGGTTCTGGTCGAGAAGTTTCCCAAGCGAGAGCATTGGGTGCGTCTCGCCGGCGTATACGGTCAAGAGGGTTTTGAGAAGGAGCAAATGTATTCGTTAGAAGCAGCCTACACTGCTGGGTTCCTAGAAAAGAAGACCGATTTTACTAACTTGGCCGGCTTGTTGATGCAAGAAGAAGTGCCTTATCGCGCAGCCAAGGTACTTCTCGCCGGTTTCAAGGCCGAAGCCATCGAACCTGATACCACCAATCTTCAGGCCCTAGGACAAGCGTGGCAGCTTTCTCAAGAAGTCGACAATGCCATTGAGGCTTACGAAGGGGCGGCAAAGCTCTCTGAAGACGGTAAGATTTACGAGCGACTGTCTTATTTGTATCTGGAAGACGACCAGTTCGATCGCTGCGTCGATTCAGCCACCGGTGCCTTGGATAAGGGCGGTTTACGCAAAGCGCAGTCTGTTTATATTGTTAAGGGCATGTGCCAGTACAATCTCGATAAATTGACCGCAGCGAGAGATTCGTTTGTGCAATGTCGCCGTGTGGCGCGTCGAGAAGAAGACAAGGCTAACCAGCGGGTCTGCGGCCAGTGGATCACCTTTATTGACCGTGAATCGGCGCGCTTGAAGCAGCTGGCTGCGGCTTCGGGCTAACGGCTGTCGCGTGTCGTGGTAAGAAGCCGGTCACAGACCGGCTTTTTTTTCGCAAAAAAACAGGAGACCTATCGTGTTCACCGGAATTGTTCAGGGCTTGGTTGCCGTAAAAGGCATAGAAGAAGAGCGCGATCTGAGCCGAATAGAGCTCGATCTGGGCGAATTGGCTCAAGGCTTAGAGTTGGGCGCGTCAGTCGCGGTAAACGGCACCTGCCTAACCGTGACACGATCCAGCAACAATGGCGGGGTCTGCTTCGACATCATCAAAGAAACCTTGAACACCACAAACTTGGGCGCCCTCACAGCGGGCTCTTTGGTGAATGTAGAACGCTCTTTCAAGGTTGGTGACGAAGTGGGAGGGCACATCGTTTCGGGCCATGTTACCGCTACGGCCTCCTTATGTGGCCTGCGTCACGAAGGACATGATCGAGTCCTGACCTTCGCTCTCGATCTGCAATGGCTGCGTTTCGTGCTGCATAAGGGCTATGTGGGTGTCGACGGTGCAAGCATTACGGTGTCCAGTGTCGATCGGGAGAACAGTACGTTTTCCATCAGTTTGATACCGGAAACCATAAAGCGAACGACCCTTGGCAAACTGGCCTTGGGCGAGCGCGTCAATGTCGAAGTGGACAGCCAAACTCAGACCATTGTGGAAACCATTGAGCGGGTGATGCAGGACCCGCAAATGCGTGAGTCCATGATGTCCCAAGCGTTGTCAGGAGACGCTGAGTGAGTTTTCATCAGCGCCTTCAAAGCGTTTGGGCCGCCCAGAATTCCTTGGTCTGTGTTGGTATTGATCCGGAACTGACTAGGTTGCCCAAGCATATACGTGAGCAGGAAGAGCCCTATCTGGTCTTTGGTACGGCGATTGTTGACGCCTGCGCCCCCTACGTTTCAGCGTTCAAACCCCAAGCCGCTCATTTTGCCGCGGCGGGGGCTGAAGATCAGCTGGCCAAACTGATCGGCTACATCCAAACGCATCACCCGGATATCCCCGTCATACTTGACGCTAAGCGCGGGGACGTTGGCAGTACAGCGGCCCTGTACGCAAAAGAAGCGTTTGAGCGCTACGGGGCCGACGCGGTAACAGTAAACCCCTACTTAGGCCATGACAGCTTGGCGCCTTACTTCCAGTATTCAGGCCGAGGCGTGATTGTGCTGTGTCGTACCAGTAATCCGGGCAGTGATTGGATTCAGGGAGTCCGGGTCGGCGATGAACCTCTGTATCTTACGGTGGCCAAACAAATCGGCGAGTGGGATGTCAATGACCAGTGCATGTTGGTAACCGGAGCCACCTATCCAGAGGAACTGGGTGAGGTGAGGGGGATGGTTGGGGACATGCCCTTGCTGGTGCCTGGAGTTGGGGCCCAAGGCGGTGACGTTGAAGCGGTTCTCAAGGCCGGAGTGGATAGCATCGGGCAGGGTCTGTGCATATCCAGCTCTCGAGGCATTATTTACGCAGGGTCTGGTTTGGACTTTGCCGAGAAAGCCGGCCAAGCCGCCATGCGGCTTCGAGATGAGATTAACCGTTACCGTTAATAATCGTCCCGTGTGTGGATTGCGCTAACCGTCAAAGTCTCGCAACAGGTTACGGGCGATAATACTTTGTTGAATCTGGCTCGTGCCTTCGTAGATCCGAAACAAACGTACATCCTTATAAAAACGCGCAACGGCATATTCATCCATATAGCCCGCGCCGCCGTGAAATTGCACGGCCTTGTCGGCGACGCGCCCAACCATTTCCGTGGCAAACAGTTTGCAGCAAGAGGCCAGAGTGCTGACGGCTTCACCGGCATCTCGGCGTTTAGCTGCGTCCAACACCATGCATTGGGCTGCGTAACTTTCGGCCTTGCAGTCTGCAATCATGCCTTGAAGTAACTGGAACTCCGCAATGGGCTGGCCAAATTGCTTTCGTTCCTTGCCATAGGCCAGGCACAGGTCGATCAAACGGTCTGCACAGCCAACGGATAGGGCGCTGATGTGTATTCGTCCGCGATCCAAGGTTTTCATAGCGCTTTGGAAACCTTTGTTTAGTTTGTCGGGGCCACCCAGCAGTCGGTCGGCCGGAACCCGGCAGTCATCAAAGATAACGTCGCATACATGAGCGCCTTTTTGGCCCATTTTGCTGTTTGGCGCGCCCAGAGTGATTCCGGGGGTATCCGCGTCGACCAAAAACGCGCTGACGCCCTTCGCACCAGCTGTGTCTGGGTCCGTACGGGCAAATACCGTGAACAACTGTGCACTCGGTGCGTTCGTGATGTAGCGTTTGGTTCCATTCAGAACGAAGTCGTCGCCGTCGCGCACGGCGCGAGTCGTAAGCGAGCCCGCATCGGAGCCCGCATCGGGTTCGGTTAGCGCGAAGGAACCGATGATCTCACCACTGGCAAATTTGGGTAGATAGAAGGCCTTTTGCTCTTCGGTACCGTCCATCACCAAGCCCTGTGAGCCGATGCCGTTGTTGGTGCCAATAATGGATCGAAAGGCAGGAGAGGTGCGCCCCAGTTCCATTACGACCCGGCATTCCTCGTAGGTGTTTAGGCCGATACCGCCGTATTCCTGAGGAATCGTGAGACCGAACAGTCCCATGTCGCGCATTTCTTGCACGACGTCTTCGGGGATTTTGTCCTCTTCCGCGACCTGAGCTTCGAGTGGAATAAGCCGCTCAGTGACGAACTTGCGTACCACATCGATCAATTGCTCCAAAGTATCTTCATCCATCGCAGGTGGCAGCGTGACAGCAGTATTCATTGGGTCGTCCAGTGGGAATGAGAGCGCAATGATAGCTTGGTGAGCGGTCGCCGTCGAAGCTCTCAAGAACAATGACCGTGAAAAAACTTGGGCAAAAGGTTGCCCGTCGGTCATTTCGTTGCAGTACGAAGGCCGCTGCTTTAGCCTTGCGGTTCGAATTTAAGGACGCACGCATGAGTAACGACAAAGCTCCCTTCGTTTGGGACGACCCCTTCCTTCTTCAGGATCAATTTTCCGAAGAGGAGCGCATGATCCAGTCGTCAGCGCGTGATTACGCTCAGGACAAGCTGCTGAGCCGTGTGCGCGATGCATTTCGTCATGAGGTCTTCGATCGAGAGATCATGAACGAGTTTGGTGCCATGGGCATGCTGGGTGCGACCCTCCCCGAGAAGTACGGCTGTGCCAACGTGAACTACGTAGCCTACGGCATCATGGCTCGAGAAGTGGAGCGAGTAGACTCAGGCTATCGCTCCGCCATGAGCGTGCAGTCCTCTCTGGTGATGCATCCGATTCACGCATTTGGGTCAGAAGCTCAGCGCGAAAAATATTTGCCTAAGCTGGCTACCGGCGAGTGGGTCGGCTGCTTCGGATTGACGGAGCCCGATCACGGCTCTGACCCAAGCAGTATGGTCACCAATGCCAAGCGGGTTGACGGCGGATTCATCATGAACGGTGCCAAAATGTGGATCACAAACTCACCGATTGCTGATTTAGCGGTGGTTTGGGCGAAGCTTGACGGTGAAATTCGAGGTTTCATCGTCGAACGGGCTTTCGAGGGATTTAGCACGCCCAAAATCGAGGGCAAGATGAGCCTGCGCGCTTCGGTAACCGGACAGATTGTTCTGCAAGATGTGTTCGTACCGGAAGAGAATTTATTACCTACCGTCAAAGGTCTAGCCGGCCCATTTGGATGCTTGAACAGAGCCCGATATGGCATCGCTTGGGGAGCTATGGGTGCAGCAGAAGCCTGCTGGCACGCTGCGAGAACCTACACGCTAGAGCGCACTCAGTTCGGTCGTCCATTGGCCGCTAATCAGCTGGTACAGAAAAAGTTGGCGGATATGCAGACGGAAATCGCTCTCGGTTTGCAGGGCTGCCTGCGCATGGGCCGAATGCTCGACGAGGGCACGCTACCCATTGAGAACATTTCGCTGATGAAGCGTAACAACTGCGGCAAGGCTTTAGACGTGGCGCGTATGGCCCGTGATATGCATGGCGGTAACGGCATTTCCGATGAGTACCCAGTGATCCGTCATGTGATGAACCTAGAGACGGTGAATACCTACGAAGGCACACATGATATCCATGCGCTGATTCTGGGTCGTGCGCAGACCGGTCTTCAGGCTTTTTCTTAGGGCCGCCCAGGGCTCCGACACCGCACGAGAGCAAATAGCGTGAGCGCTTTAGGCTTACGCTTCTTGCCTGAGATTTTGAGTGCTGCTTCTCATCCCCTTGTAAGTCTTTGCTGAAAAAGATTCTAACGGTTTGCCGAGGGGCGTTAGGGATTCTATGTTCGATTGTCCAAACTCAAGGAACGAGGGCATTGAACATGACGAAAATTTTATTGGCTGACCATCACAGTTTGTTTCGTGCGGGCATGGTGAGATTGATCGATTCCATCGGTGGCTTTTCTGTCGCCGGAGAAGTGGACTCGGCTGAATCTGCGGTTGAATTTGTTGCGAAACACACGCCCGACATTATGTTGTTGGAAATGTCCATTCCGGGACTGTCGGGCTTCGAAACGCTCAGGCGAGTTAAGCGGCTGCATGTGGGTACACGAGTCGTTGCGCTAACCCACTGGACGAATCAACCCTTACCGCTGCACGCCATGCGGGCGGGAATAGAGGGGTATTTGGGTAAGGACATCAGTCCGGCTGAATTCGAGACGGCCTTGCGTAAAATTCGCTTTGGCCGGCGTTACATCTCCGAGAACATCGTCCGTGATCTTGCTCGAGTTGCCTACGGCGATTTATCCGATAATCCGTTTCAGCAGCTGTCGGTTCGTGAGATGCAGATCATGCTGATGGTGCTGGGCTGTAAATCTCCGTCGGCGATAGCACAGGTACTTCACTTATCGGCAAAAACGGTAAACAGCTACCGATACAGGCTGTTTGAAAAGCTCGGAGTCAAAAGCGATGTCGAGTTAGCCATTATGGCCATTCAGCATGAGATCGTTGATTTGGGGGGACACGCAAGTGGACGTCCGCGAACGACCAAAATGCAGCGCGATCGTAAGGCACCGGTGGCAACCGGTCCCGCTGTCGAAGTGAATGGCATGGATGATTTACACAGCACCTTAGATGGGGGCGTGGTTTAAGGGTTCGCTCTCAAACGAAGACGCTAACGTTCAAGTGTGGGGAGTGGCTAAACTAGCAGAATGAACACTCCTCCATCCTTACACTCAACGATTGAGTCCTGCCGAAGGTGCCCCAGGCTCACTCAGTATCAAAGCGCCCTCAAAATGATCCATCCTGATTATCACTGTGCCCCCGTGGTTCCTTGGGGCGTCGCTCGGCCGAGATTGCTGATCGTTGGGTTGGCCCCGGGGCTACAGGGCGCCGGCCGCACGGGCAAGGGTTTTGTTGGTGACGCCAGCGGAGCTTTTCTTTTTTCATCGCTTTACGAGCATGGGTTTTCCAGCAGCAGCGATGCTGAAAGGGCGATTTTACGCGGCGTAGTGATCACCAACATCGTAAAATGTTTACCACCTAAAAATCGCCCGTCGGGCATCGAAAAGCGGCAATGCGAAGGCTTTCTCAGGCAGGAGCTTGCGCAATTTTCTCCAAGCAAAAAAGCTAAGCCGCGGGTGGTTCTCTGTCTGGGTAGGGACGCGTACGAATCCGTTGTGAGCGTGACAGGGGCTGCGAGAAAACCGTTTGTGCATGATCAGCGCATCGAGCTGGCTAAAAACTATCACCTCGTCGGCAGCTTCCACCCCAGCCGACTGAACGTAAATACCGGGCGTCTTACCCGAGCGATGTTTAATGACATGTTTTCAACCATCAATACGTTACTCAACGGTTCCTCGTCGCTATAGTTCTCGCATGGAAGAAACCGATTTCAACGCAGAACAGTTCCTCAAAAACCTTACGCGTAAGCCTGGGGTGTATCGAATGTTCGACGT